>DASZMW010000307.1:0-18992 GCA_035551735.1 Humibacter sp.
TTCTGCACGGCGTCGACGTTCTTCGTCTGCTCGGCCGCTGCCGGGTCGGTCGCCGTCACGGGTGTGAGGTTGAGCACCGGTCCGATCCGACCCTTGACGCCGCGCGCACTCCAGGCTTGCACCGTGAGCCCGTGCGCGAGCAGTTGGTGGTGCACGGCCGCAGCGGCTTGGTTCGGGTCCATGATTCCCGGGGCGTGGTTGCCGTACCAGTAACCGTTGAACGCGAGCGTCTTGGGCTCGTTGAGAGTGAACCAATCGGCGTCGACGTCACCGAAAGCGCCGAACACGATGTCCGCATAGTCCGCGAAGCGGTTCGCGGTGTCGCGCAAGGGCCAGCCGCCGGCATCCTGCAGCGGCTGGGGGAGGTCCCAGTGGAACAGCGTGATGGCCGGCCGGATGCCCCGCTCGGCCAGCCCGTCGATGACGCCCTTGTAGAAGTCGAGGCCCTTCTGGTTCACGCTGCCCGAACCGGTCGGTTGGATGCGCGTCCACGAGATAGAGAACCGGTATCCGCCGAGTCCGAGCTCCTTCATCAGGTCGAGGTCGCCCTCCCACCGGTGGTAATGGTCGGCGGCGACATCGCCGGTCGAGCCGTCGACGATATGGCCGCCGCCCGCACGCGAGAACGTGTCCCAGATCGACGGGCCGCGCCCGTCGACGTTCCACGCGCCCTCCACCTGGTAGGCGCTGGTGGCTGCACCCCAGACATATCCCTTGGGGAATTTCATCGGCGATGCCGGCGGCGTCCATGCCGCGTTCTTCGGCGATGCCAGCGGTGTGCACGCTGCTAGCGCGGCCGCGACGGCTCCGCCGGCGGCCAGCCCGCCCGCCGATGTCAGCAGCTGCCTGCGCGTGAGCGCGAACCGGTTACGAGAGAACGCGTTGTCGTTGCCTGCCACGAGCCGTCATCGCCTCCGGACGCGCGCTGCTGAGAGCGCTCTCTGTTGGATGGCGCCTAGCATAGCGATGAGCGGGACCCCACCATAAGCGGTTCGGTCGATCCCGTCGGCCGTCGGTGCTCTTCAGCCCTCGTCGATGCCCGTGATACCGGCGTTCTCGGGCGCGAGCGACCCGCCGGTCGCCAGCCGCATCAGATCGCTGTTCAGGTCGATCGAGAGCTCGGTTCCGCCTGCGCTGCCGTATTCGTGCTGGTACTGCCGCCACGACTCGCCGCGCACCGAGCGCTCGAAGCCGCTCTCCATGAGCAGCACGAGCTCGAACGCGGCGCGATCGATGCGGGTGCCAAGCGACTTGTCCTGCCAGTCCTCCGTCGATGCGAAGACAGAGGTCGGCACGCTCAGTGCGCGCAGGTAGGCGAACAGCGAGCGCATCTGCTCGTCGACGACGAGGGCGTGCCTGGCAGTGCCGGCCGTCGCGCCGAGGGCGATCGGCTTGGCGATCAGCAGATCGTTGTCGAGCACCTGGAAGAACGAACTGAAGAGCCCGCTCGGGCCGGCCTTGTATACCGGCGTGCTGGCGATCACGCCGTCCGCCTCGCGGAGCGCGTCGACGGCAGCTGTGAACCGCTGGCCGAGCAGACCGGATGCCAGAGCCCCCGACAGCTCGGGAAGCAGCTCGCGCAGATCCACAGTCGTGACCGCGACCGTGTGTCCGCGCTGCTCGGCGATGTCACGCGCGGACTGCGCGACCCGGTCGCCGAGCAGCTTCGTCGACGATGGGTCGCTGATGCCCGCGTTCACCACAACGAGCCGGAATGCGGAATGCGTCGTCTGCTCGCTCACGCGGACACCTCTTCGGCGCTCTCGCCTGTGCTGTCGCCGTCGCCGGCGATCTCGTCGGTGTCCTGGTAGGGGGAACCGCCTGTGACGTTGTCGCCGCGGTTCGCGTTCGGCCGGGGCTGGCGAGGATCGGCGTCGCCGTACTTCGCCTTGACGAGGCTCTGGTGGGTCGGGGCATCCGGAACCTCGGGGTCGCGACGGGCATCCATCTCCTTGCGGAGCACGGGGATGACCTCGCTGCCGAGCAGCTCGAGCTGGTCCTGCACAGCACCCGCCGGAAGCCCGGCGTGGTCGATGAGGAACAGCTGGCGCTGGTAGTCGCCGACGTACTCGCGGAACGACAGGGTCTTGTCGATGATCTCTTGCGGGCTGCCGACCGCGAGCGGCGTCATCTCAGTGAATTCCTCCAGCGTCGGGCCGTGACCGTACACCGGCGCCTCGTCGAAGTATGGGCGGAACTCGCTCTTGGCATCCTGCGAGTTCTTCGCGACATAGGTCTGGCCGCCGAGCCCGACGATCGCCTGCTTGGCTGAGCCGTGACCGTAGTGCTCGAAGCGCTGGCGGTAGAACTCGACCATGCGCTGGGTGTGCTCCTTCGGCCAGAAGATGTGATTGGCGAAGAATCCGTCGCCGTAGAACGCAGCCTGCTCGGCGATCTCTGGAGTGCGGATCGAGCCGTGCCAGACGAACGGCGGCACGTCATCGAGCGGGCGCGGCGTGGAGGTGAAGCCCTGGAGCGGCGTACGGAAGCGTCCCTCCCAGTCCACGACGTCTTCGCGCCAGAGGCGGTGCAGCAGGTTGTAGTGCTCCAGTGCCAGCGGCAGGCCCTGACGGATGTCCTGACCGAACCACGGATACACCGGCGCCGTATTTCCGCGGCCGAGCATGACATCCATGCGGCCCTTCGACAGGTGCTGGAGCATTGCATATTCTTCGGCGATTCGCACAGGGTCGTTCGTGGTGATCAACGTGGTCGAAGTCGTCACCACGAGGCGCTTCGTGAGCGCGGCGATGTGCGCGAGAAGCGTCGTCGGGGACGAGGAGAAGAACGGTGGATTGTGGTGCTCGCCGATCGCGAAGACGTCGAGGCCGACCTCTTCCGCCTTGACAGCGGCGTTCACCGTCGCGTCGATGCGCTCCGCCTCGCTGGGGGTCACCCCGTTGACCGGATCGCGGGTGATGTCGCTGACCGAGAAGATTCCGAACTGCATGACGTGCTCCTGCCCCTGTATATGCGTTTGCATAGATCAGTAACGCATGCCCCATGTCCATCATTCCCCGGGAGGTCGTGGGTCGCACCACCTCGTGCCATTTGGCGCCTTCTGGCACCACCTCGCGCACGTCAGCAAGAAGCGGACGGCTCTCGCGAGCGTTGCAAAATACGCATTTTGCAACACGGCGAAATCGCGGCATCCGTCATGCGGATCGAAGGATCGATGTGAGTGCCCCCCGCCGGGCTCGAACCGGCGACCCGCGGATTAAAAGTCCGATGCTCTACCAACTGAGCTAGAGGGGCGTCAGAGAACAATCTACCTGGGCGGCGCAGTGCCTCTGGCACACAAGCGAGCCGTGTGACAGCAGAGCGCGGGCGCCGCGACTGCAGTCTGCGACGCCCGCGCGTGGATGGCGGGTGATCCGGGTCGGTACGTTCAGGCGCGACGCCGCCCGGTGAGCGCACGGACGATCCAGACGATGATCGCGAGGATCAGCAGAACGATGCCCACCCAGAGCAACCAGCTCACAGCCGACCAGACTCCACCGGTGATGAGGAGCACGATGGCGATGATGGCCACGATGATCAAGAAGATGTTCATGACAGAGAACGTATCGAGGGTCTCGCGTTCGGGGTAGCCCTTGACAGAGGGCGTGGCCACGTGAAGTGCATACGGCACGGGCCAAGGCAGACTGGGACGCGAGCGGGAGAAGCGCGCATGCGGGATGCTGGAGTGATGACCGACGAGAGCCGCCCGTTCCACAAGCCGACCAAGTTCTCCGGCGAAAAGTTCGAGAGCTTCCACGGCGCCGACGATCCCGCGGAAGTGAGCCGAGTCGCCCACGAGACCGCCGCCGCACTCCTGGAGCGCGTGCGCAGGCATCCGGATCCCGAGGTCGTGTCGCGCCTCGTCAGCTACACCGACGAGAACGGCATCGACGCGATCGCCGAGCTGTGGTCGCACGCCGGCCCGCGCAGCCTGCCTGGCGCACTCTGGCGCATCTACCTGCTGCGGCTGGCGATTCGCGAGGACCCGCACGCGGCGAGCCTGCAGTATCAGCGTGGTGTTGACATCCTGCAGTCGATCGACCCCGTGGTCGCAGGCGCGGAGGCGCCGACCGGGCCGACCGAGATCATCGAGCTCGCCGATCGCATCCTGCGCGGCGTCTTCGAGGGGGACTTCTCCGTCGCCCTCGACCGAGCGGCAGCGTTCTGCCGGGTGAGCGCTGCGGGATGCACGAACCTCGCCGACGACGCGGAGACCACCGAGCCGGAACGCGCAACAGTCCTCACCCGCAGGGCACTTCGGTTCTCGCAGTTCGCCGGTGACCTGGCGTCCGCAGCATCCCTCTGGCGCGGCGACTCCCTGGACTGAGCTGCTTGCGCGCTCGTCCCCGCCGGGCAACGAAATGGCCGGGCCGCAGAACGCCTCTCGGCGCGAGGCCGCTCGAAGCGGCTAATGATGGAGCCCGGGGTTACTGCGGCCCGGCCGGAGCCAAGTTTATCGCACGTGACTCATCCGAAGCGGCCTGAGACGTAGTCCTCGGTCGCCTGCACGGACGGCTTCGTGAAGATCGTCGCGGTGTCGTCGTACTCGATGAGCTTGCCCGGCTTGCCGGTGCCTGCGATGTTGAAGAACGCCGTCTTGTCGGAGACGCGAGTCGCCTGCTGCATGTTGTGCGTGACGATCACGATCGTGTACTCGCGCTTGAGTTCCTCGATGAGGTCCTCGATGGCGAGCGTGGAGATCGGATCGAGCGCAGAGCACGGCTCGTCCATCAGCAGGATGTCCGGCGCCACCGCGATCGCACGCGCGATGCACAGACGCTGCTGCTGTCCACCGGAAAGACCGGAGCCGGGAAGGTGGAGGCGGTCTTTCACCTCGTTCCAGAGGTTCGCACCCTTGAGGGACGTCTCGACCAGGTCGTCGGCGTCACTCTTGGCCATCCGCTTGCTGTTGAGACGCACGCCGGCGAGAACGTTGTCGCGAATCGACATGGTCGGGAACGGATTCGCCCGCTGGAACACCATTCCGACCTGGCGTCGAACTGAAACGGGATCCACGCCGGGCGCGTAGAGGTTGTCGCCGTCGATGTAGACCTCGCCGTCGACGTGTGCGCCGGGGATCACCTCGTGCATGCGGTTCAGCGTGCGCAGGAAGGTCGACTTGCCGCATCCGCTGGGTCCGATGAAGGCGGTGACGGTACGCGGTTCGATCGTCATGCTCACGCCCTCTACGGCGAGGAAGTCGCTGTAGTAGACGTCGAGGTCGTTCACGTTGATGCGCTTGGACACGTTTGCTCCTCTTGGTGCTTCGGATTGATCGCTAACGAAGGCCCTTGGGTGCGAACACCCTGGCAACGATGCGAGCAATGAGGTTCAGGATGACGACCAGAATCACCAGCAGAAGGGCCGCACCCCACGCGGACTGGTACGACGACGCGATGTCCTGCGACGGGAATTTGTAGCCGGAGTACGCCATGACGGGCAGGGTCTGCATCGCTCCGTTGAACGGATTGGCGTTGAAGTTGTCGGTGAAGCTCGCGGCGATGAAGATCGGCGCCGTCTCACCGATGACCCGCGAGATCGCGAGCATGACGCCCGTGATGATTCCGGCGATCGCCGTGGGAAGCACGATGCGAACGATTGTGGAGAACTTCGTCACGCCCAGTGCGAAGGATGCCTCGCGCAGGTCGTTGGAGACGAGCTTCAGCATCTCCTCGGTCGACCTGATCACGATCGGGATCATCAGAATCGACAGGGCCACCGCCGCGGAGAAACCGCTGAACGCCTTCGGACCGACGATGAGCGTGAACAGCGAGAACGCGAAAAGGCCGGCGACGATCGACGGGATGCCCGTCATCACGTCGACCAGGAACGTGACGGTGCGCGCCATCCACTGAGTCGGCTGCGCGTACTCGACAAGATAGATGGCGGCGAGGATGCCGATCGGGATCGAGATCACCGCGGCGATCCCGGTCACGATCAGCGTTCCGACGATCGCCTGCCAGGCGCCCTGCACGACCGTCACTTTGAGCGTCTGGGGGTTGAACACCGAACCACCGGTCTTCGTGATGAAGTCCCAGGTGAGTGCAGGCGCGCCTCCGACGACGACCGTGACGAGCGTCGATACGAGGGGGATCAGTGCGAGTAGGAACGCGATGGTCACGACCCCCCGGATCACGCGATCCGTGGCCTTGCGGCGGTTCTCGACGACTGTCGAGAGAATCCCGAGGCCTACGAGGTAGACCACGGCCGTCAGCACGAGCCACCCGACGATGTTGAAGCCGATCATCGCCAGCACTGCCGCGCTCACGAGGAGCGCGGCGATCAGCGTGTAGAGCTCGACGAATCGGGGCAACTGTGCCGACGTCAGGGCGTTCGGCACCGGCCCGCGCGGGCGTCGGCTGTTGGGGATCGCGGTGGTGCTCATCGGTCCTCGTTCTGCTCTGCTGCCAGTTCGGTGCGTTCATCGCCGGCCTCGGCATCCCGCGCCGCTTGTTCGGAACGGATGGTCACAGGACTTTCGGCTGCGTCGGCCGTGAGCACCGAGGTCGGGTCGGATGGCGGTGCCGGCTTTGCCGACTTCTTGACGCGACGGGGACCGCCTGTCCTCGCGATGACCAGGCGGGCGATGAAATTCACGCCGAACGAGATCACGAACAGCGCGAGACCGGTCGCAATCAGTCCGTCCCGCTGGAGGTCGTTCGATTCGGGGAAGTTCAGGGCGATATTGGCTGCAATGGTCTGGGAGTTGCGGGTGTCGGTGATCATCTGCACCGAAAACACCAGCGAGGGGGAAATGATCAGCGCGATCGCCATCGTCTCGCCGAGGGCTCTGCCGAGGCCGAGGAGCGTCGCGCTCACGATGCCGCTGCGTGCGTAGGGGAAGACGGCCAGCTTGACCATCTCCCACTTGGTGGAGCCGAGTGCGAGTGCGGCCTCCTCGTGGAGGCGGGGAGTCTGCAGAAAGATCTCGCGCGAGATCGAGGTGATGATCGGAAGGATCATCACGGCGAGCACCACGCCACCGGCGAGCATCGTCGATCCGGTGCGCGAGACGGGTCCGGAGAACAGGGGGATCCATCCGAGGTACTGGTTGAGCCAGTCCTGGAACGGGATCAGGAACGGTCGGATGACGAAGATGCCCCACAGGCCGAACACGACGGAGGGCACGGCGGCCAGCAGGTCGACGAGATAGCCGAGCACGCCGGCGAGGCGCCGCGGCGCGTAGTGCGAGATGAACAGGGCGATGCCGATGGCGACCGGGGCGCCGAGCACGAGGGCGATCAGGGCGGAGAACAGCGTTCCCCAGATGAGTGGACCGACATAGGCCCAGAACGAACTGTATCCCTGGGTTGTGCCGCCGGAGAGATCGGTCGTCGTGCTCCAGTTGGCGACGATGGCCGGTCCGGCCTTGATGATGAGGAAGAGCGCGACGCCGGCCAGGATCACCATGATCAGGCCGGCGGAGCCGGTGCTCAGAAAACGGAAGATGCGGTCTGCAGGACGAGCCTTGACCCGGGCCGTCCCGGCCCCCCTCTGCGGGGAGCCGGGACGCTGGGGGCTTCCGATGCCTTCTCGATCGTCCGGCAAGCTCTTCATGGGAGATCGCACCGCGGTGTTCTCTGTCACTTCATGCTCTCTGCTTGCTCGTCGGATCGGGTGGTTCGGATGGCGCCTGTTGGTGCTGTTACTTGATCGAGGACAGCGTGTCGGCTGCCTTCGTCTGGAACGATGCGGGCAGCGGAGCCGCGCCGGCGTTCTTCGCACCGATCTTCTGGCCTGTGCTGCTGACAATGAAGCCGAGGTAAGCGGCGGTCAGCTTGCCTTGGGCCGCGTCCTTGAACGACTTGCAGAGCACGTCGTACGAAAGCAGCGGGATCGGGTAGGCCTTGGTGCTGGTGATCTTCGTGGTGTCGATGGCCACGGTGAGGTCGCCGTCGCCCTGCGCGTCGATCACTCCGGACGCGTCGAGCGATGCTGTGGCTCCCGCCTCGCTGTACGCGACGAACTTGCCGGTGCTGCCCACCTCGATGCTCGCGGCGGTGGCGTCGCCGATCGAGCTCTGGTCGGCGTAGCCGATGGTGCCGTTACCTGCCGCGACCGTGTTGACGACGCCCGAGCCGCCCTGCTGTCCACTGCCGATGCTGTTCGGCCAGGCTGTGCCGGCGTCCCAGGTCCACACCGAAGGCTCCTGCTGGTGCAGGTAGGTGGTGAAGTTCGCCGTCGTGCCCGAGCCGTCCGAACGGTGCACGACCGAGATCGCGGTCGAAGGAAGTGTCACACCGGAGTTGAGTGCGGTGATGGCGGGGTCGTTCCACGTCGTGATCTTGCCGGCGAAGATCTCGGCGATCGTCTTGGCGTCGAGGTTCAGCTTCGAGACACCGTCGAGCTTGTAGATGATCGAGACACCGGAGAGGTACACCGGGATGTTCACGCCGCCGGCGGAACCGCAGGTGGTCTGCGCCTGCGTGAACTGGTCGGCACTGAGCGCCGCATCGGTGCCCGCGAAGTCGTAGCTGCCGTTGAGCCAGTTGGTGACACCGCCGCCGGAGCCCTGCGACTTGTCGTAGTTGATCTTCACGCCGCTGGCCTGCGCCGTGAACGCCGCGGTCCAGGCTGCCTGGGCGTTGGCCTGGGCGCTGGAGCCGCCGGCGGTCAGTGTGCCGGAGAGCGAGCTGTAGTCCACTGCGGCCGGCTTGGACGCCGTCGAGGTGCTGGTGCTCGCGGAGCCGGTGCCGTCGCTCGAGCAGGCGGCAAGGGCGAGCACGGAAGCGAGGGCGATGGTCCCCGCCGCGGCTGCTTTGTTGAACTTCACTGTGTTCCCTTCGGAATCGGTCATTGCCGCTGCGTCAGGCTGCGTATGCCTCGAAGCGCAGCGCGTTCGGGCGACGTGCGGCAAGGGGCCGGTGAGGCCCGCTAGCGAAGTTAGGCGGGGGTCGTGACCAGATTCCCCCCGAACAGTGAACGGAAGGTGAACGGGATGCTACGGCTGCGCGTGGCTAGAGGCGCGGGCTATGCGTCTCGATCGCGATGATTCCTGAGGCGGGGTTCGTCGCCGAGAGGTGCACGACGGAGTACTCGCCGACGTCCAGCGCAGCGGCCTCGCGGATGTACGTGCCCATCGTCGTGCCGGTGGCAAGCGCGATCTCGCGCAAAATGTCGGGCAGCACGGGGCCGTGGCTGCACAGTACGGCGGTCTTGCGAACGCGCACTCGTTTGCCGATGACCTCGCGGAGGCCGAGCGTCGACGTGCCGGCCTCCCAGGCATCCTGCGACAGGTTATCGGTTCGCTTGGGCTTGACGCCGTACGCAGCACTGAGCGGAGCGACGGTCGCCACGCAGCGAACCGCCGTCGAGGTGACGATGCGCTTCGGGCGCCACGCCGCGACGGTGGGGGCGTTGCTCGCCGCTTGCTGCACGCCGAGTCGTGTGAGCGGTCGCAGGGCATCCTTGCCCTTCCAGCTCGAGCGCGACGTCGCCTTCGCGTGCCGTAGCACGATGAGCGCGAACGTCTGCGTCACTCCCTCGTCGGCGAGTGCCGCCCATTGGTCGATGATCTCGACGTCGCGCTTGTAGCTCAGGTATTTGCGCACGCGCTTCAACGGAACCCACTCGATGGCGGCGATCTCGTCGTTGGGCACGAACGTCGACGCGTGAACGGCGTCCTCGGTCACCTCGCCGGACCAGTAGTGCACGAACTTCTCCCTGCCGCTGGAGATGACGTAGTTGGTCACCCCGAGCGGCACGCCGAGCGCGACCTTCAACCCGGTCTCCTCGAGCACCTCTCGTTGAGCCGCCTGCGGCAACGTCTCACCAGGGTCCACCTTGCCCTTGGGCAGGGTGACGTCGGCGTACTTCGTGCGGTGCACGACCAGAATGTGCGGGATGCCGTCGAGGATGCGCCAGCAGACGGCGCCTCCCGCGTAGATCGCGGTTTCCGTCACCGGCGCGAGCCCGTGCGCAGCCGATGCGAAATAATCTGCATGAGCCTGTTCTGCAGGTCGTCGAGCGGCTTGCCATCCTGATCGAGACTGTGCCTCACCCAGCTTCCGTCGGACGTGAGCCACCACGACGATGTGCGGTCATCCATCGCACGGTCGAACAGATCGGCCAGTTCGGCGATGTGCGCCGGGTCCGTGAGGCGCACCAGCGCCTCGACTCTGCGGTCGAGGTTGCGGTGCATCATGTCGGCGCTGCCGATGAACACCTGCGGGTCGCCGTCGTTCGCGAACGCGAAGATGCGCGAGTGCTCCAGATAGCGGCCGAGAATCGAGCGCACCCTGATGTTCGCGCTGTAGTCCTCCTGGCCGGCCTTGAGGCCGCACATGCCCCGCACCCACAGATCGATCGGCACTCCTGCGCGACTGGCGCGGTAGAGCGCGTCGATGACCGCCTCGTCCACGATCGAGTTGACCTTGATGCGGATGCCGCTCGGCTTGCCGGCCTCCGCGTTCGTGCGCTCGTTCTCGATCGCCTTGATCAGACCCTTGCGCAGGTGCAGCGGAGCGACCAGGAGTCGCTTGAACTTCTTCTCGATGGCGTAACCGGAGAGCTCGTTGAACAGGCGGGTCAGGTCTTTGCCCACCTGGTCGTCGTTCGTCAGCAGCCCGAGGTCCTCGTAGATGCGCGACGTCTTCGGGTTGTAGTTTCCGGTTCCGATGTGGCTGTAGTGCTTGAGCACTCCGTCTTCTTCGCGCACGACGAGTGCGAGCTTGCAGTGCGTCTTGAGGCCGACCAGGCCGTACACGACGTGCACGCCGGCCTTCTCCAGCTTGCGCGCCCAGTCGATGTTCGCCTGCTCGTCGAATCTGGCCTTGATCTCCACGAGGGCTAGCACCTGCTTGCCCCGTTCGGCCGCGTCGATCAGCGCCTCGACGATGGGGCTGTCGCCGCTGGTCCGGTACAGGGTCTGCTTGATGGCCAGTACGTGCGGGTCGCGGGCCGCCTGCTCCAGGAAGGCCTGAACACTCGTCGCGAACGACTCGTACGGGTGGTGCAGCAGGATGTCGCCGCGCGAGATCGAGGCGAAGACATCCGGCTTGGCATTCGGCTCGCGCGGCATCAGCTGCACCGCCGTCGTCGGCACATGGTTCGGGTAGTGCAGGTCGGGGCGTTCGATCTTGGAGAGCTCGAAGAGCCCGCCGAGGTCGAGCGGTGCGGGAAGCCGGTAGACCTCCTGCTCGGTGATGTCGAGCTCGCGCACGAGCAGGCCGAGCGTGATGTCGTCCATGTCCTGCGACACCTCGAGCCGGATCGGCGGCCCGAACCTGCGGCGAAGAAGCTCGCGCTCCAGGGCCTGGATCAGGTTCTCCGTCTCGTCTTCGTCGACCTCGACGTCTTCGTTGCGGGTCACCCGGAAGACATGGTGCTCCAGCACCTCCATGCCGGGGAAGAGGTCGCGCAGGTGGTTGGCGATCAGGTCCTCGAGCATGATGAAGCGCATCTGCCCGACCGACTCACGCTGATCGATGCGCACGAATCGCGGCAGCATCGTCGGCACCTTGAGCCTGGCGAACTGCTCCTTGCCCGTCTTCGAGTTGCGCACCCTGATCGCGAGATTCAGCGAAAGGCCGGATATATAGGGGAAGGGATGCGCGGGATCAACGGCGAGCGGCATGAGCACGGGGAAGATCTGCCGGGAGAAGATCTCCCGCATCTGCTCGCGATCGGCAGCGTCCAGGCTGTCCCAGGTGGCCACTCGGATGCCGGCATCGGCCAAGGCGGTCAGGACCCCGTCGCGGTATGCGAGCGCCTGCCGATCTTGAAGCTCGTGCGCCATCTCCGAGATGTCGGCGAGCTCGTCGATCGGCGCCCTGCCGGCGTTCGTCTGCACGGCGAGGCCCGTGAGGATGCGTCGCTTCAAGCCGGCCACGCGCACCATGAAGAACTCGTCAAGGTTGCTCGCGAAGATCGCCAGAAAATTTGTGCGCTCCAGCACAGGAACGAGCGGATCCTCTGCGAGCTCGAGCACGCGCTGGTTGAACGCCAGCCAGCTCAGTTCGCGGTCCAGATACCTGTCGGCCGGAAGCGTCGGATCGAGCTCCGGATTCCAGGGCTGATCGAAGTTGTCGTCGAACTCGGTGCTCAGAGCCGAGCCGATCAGGATGTCCTCGCCGTCCATTCACTCATCATGGCACCGGGGGGAGAACAGTGCGTTAACGCGGCTTCGCCGTGTGCGATCACGCGACTTCGCGGCGACGGAACTGCACGTCGACGGCGGCGTCGACGAATCCGGCGCGGCGGTAGAGGGCAACGGCGCGGGCGTTGTCGCCCTCGACGTAGAGGGATGCCTGCGACCGGCCGCGGGCGAGCATCCGTCGCAGCCCTGCCTCGAGCAGAGCGCGACCGAGCCCGCTTCCCGCTGCGCCAGGGTCGACGCCGAGCACATAGATCTCGCCGTCGTCGGAGCCCGGTTCGAGCTTGAGCCAGTCGTAGCCGAGCATCCGGCCGTCGGCGCCGCGCGCGACGAGAAAGTCCTCGGCCTCGAACCACGGCTCTGCCATGCGCTCGGCGAGATCGGTCGCGGTCACCGCGCCCTGCTCAGGGTGCGCCGCGAAGGTGCGGGCGTTGAGTCGGAGCCAATCGGAGGAATCCCGTGCAGGGTCGAAGGCCGAGAGGCGGATGCCGTCAGCAGGCACGGCCGCGTCGTTCCGCAACGCCGCGGCGAGATCGGGCAGTCGCAGTTCGAGCAGAGTGCGAACGGCCTCGAACCCGTGGCTGGATGCCAGTGCGCGCGCGGCCGGATGGTCCCCGTGAGACCAGGCGGAGACATCCGCTTCGAGCTCGGGCAGAAGCAGTTCGAGGAACGCCGTGCCGTGGCCGCGTCCTCGTTCGCCTGGGGCGATGACGAGGTCGAGTTCGTCGCGTCCCGTCACGGCCGCGGCGACCGGAACGCCGTGCGCCTCTGCGAGCTGGGCGGTACGGCGGCCGGACGCGATGTCGAGCCTGGCCTGCTCGTTGAACGGGTCTATCCCGTCTGCCTTCCGAGCCTCATCCGCGACCGCGAGAACTTCAGCTGTCTGCT
This sequence comes from Humibacter sp., assembly GCA_035551735.1. Taxonomy (GTDB): domain Bacteria; phylum Actinomycetota; class Actinomycetes; order Actinomycetales; family Microbacteriaceae; genus Humibacter. Next base: position 12,983 of record DASZMW010000307.1, read on the forward strand.
CCGGCGCAACGCGCCGCACCGTCAGCTGGCCGGAGGACACGACTCAGGCTTCTTCGTCGTCGATCACGTTGAAGCGATAGCCGACGTTGCGCACCGTGCCGATCAGCGACTCTGAGTCGCCGAGCTTGGCACGAAGCCGCCGAACGTGCACGTCGACAGTGCGGGTGCCGCCGAAGTAGTCGTAGCCCCACACCTCGCTGAGCAACTGCTCCCTCGTGAACACTCGCGACGGATGCGTCGCGAGAAAGCGCAGCAACTCGAACTCCTTGAACGTGAGATCGAGCGAACGGCCGTGCACCTTCGCCGAGTAGCTGGCCTCGTCGATCGTCACGCCCGACGCCTGGATCTTCGACTGCGCAGGGTCCTGCGACCTGCGGTCGATAGCGAGGCGGATGCGCGCATCCGCCTCAGCGGGCCCAGCACCCTCCAGCAGAACGTCGTCGATGCCCCAGTCGCTGTTGACCGCGGTGAGGCCGCCCTCGGTGAGAACGAGCACGATCGGCACGGAGTTGCCTGCCGACGCGAGGATCTTGCACAGCGACTTGGCCCCGACGAGATCCCGACGGGCATCCACGAAGATGAGGTCGGCGTTGGGGGCGTTGACAAGCGCAGCGGTGTCAGCCGGAATCTGCCGCACCCGGTGACTGAGCAGACCGAGGGCTGGAAGCACCTCGATGGCGGGCGCGGGCGTCAGCACCAAGAGTTGAGCCACGCGACCTCCCGCCAGCTTCAGAAGTATCCCGATCCTATCGGAGCGCTCGACCACGATTCGCCGCGCACAGTTGCGCGCGCACACCGACGGCGGGAGAGAATGGTCGGGTGACGACAACGGCACTGACACCCGCGATGAGGTGGACGACCATCGTCTCCGTCTGGGTCGTGACCCTCATCGCTTCCGTGCTGGTCGGCGTCTTCGCCGTCGAGAAGGTCTACCTGGGCTGGCTGGCCATCGCCATGGCGGGCAGCATCCTCGTCGCCATGTGCGTGCAGCTCGCGACCCAGGAGAAGCAGGGGTTCGTCATCCGGTTCGGCACGAGCGTCGCCGGATCGTTCGTGATCCTCGTGCTCGCCACAGGAGTGCTCTTCCTCGTGCATGCGTGAGCCTCGGTAGACTGGCATCATGCTTGTCACCCTCGAGCTCGTCTTCGTCGGACTGCTCTCCCTCGCCGTCCTGGCCATCGCCGGCGTCTCCGTGCTCGTCGTCTACAACCTGTTCAGGGGCCAGCGCTGATCTCGCTGCCCGAGGGGCTCCCCGCCGAGCTCGTTCCGCTCTCCTGGCTCATCGGCGTCTGGGAGGGCACCGGCGTGCTCGACTACCAGGTCGACGACGACCACATCGAGCAGGAGTTCGGGCAGCGCATCAGCTTCAGCCATGACGGACTCCCGGCCCTGGCCTACAGCTCCTATACCTGGCTGCTCGACGAGCAGAACACCCCTCTCGCCACCGAACTCGGCTACTGGCGGCTGAACCGTACGCTCCTGCCAGAAGACGCCGGTCCCGGCCTGCTGCCCGGTGCCGACGAGCGTCCGTTCGACACCGCCAAGGCAGTCGAAGCGCTGCGGACCTCGGGCGGAGGCTTCGAGATCGAAGCCCAGATCCTGCACCCTGACGGCATCTCCGAGCTGTACCTCGGGCAGGTCAAGGGTCCGCGCATCGACCTGGCGACGGATGCCGTCCTCCGCACCTCCGGCGCCAAGGACTACTCGGCAGCCACCCGGCTCTACGGTCTTGTGGAATCGCACCTACTGTGGGCGTGGGACATCGCCGCCCTCGGACAGGATCTGCGCACGCACGCGTCAGCGCGGCTCGCAAGAACCGACCTGTCCGCACCCGCGCCCTACGTCGAGGAGTGACGAAGATGACCACAGAGCTTCCTCCTTCGCCGTTCCTCGCGCTTCCCGGCGCAGTCGCGACGCCGCAGACCGCCGCAGATGCCGGGGTGCCGGCTCACTACGGCAACCCGCTCGTCGAGCAGCGCAGCCTCGATTCCGGTGAGGCGGTCGTCGACCTCTCGACGCGCGGGGTCGTCTCCGTCGCTGGCGGGGATCGCCTGAGCTGGCTCGACTCGATGACCAGCCAATCGTTGCGCTCGATGCGACCGGGGGAGTCGGCTGAGGCCCTGCTGCTCGACCCGGCCGGTCACGTCGAGCACGCTCTGCACGTGATCGACGACGGTGAGACGGCCTGGCTCCTGACGGAACGATCCGACACGGATGCCGTGCTCTCGTTCCTGAACTCGATGCGCTTCATGCTCCGCGTCGAGCCGAAAGACCGCACGGCCGACTTCGCAACCATCGGATTCATCGCTGCGCCCGGCACGGCCGGGGCGCCGGATGCGGCGGTATCGAACGACGTCGCACTGACCTGGCGCGACCCGTGGCCGGCCGTCGTCGCCGGCGGACACCAGTATGCGAGCGCCGAGCACGAGCATCCTGGCGTCATGTATCCCTGGGTCGAGACGCTGGTGGAGCGGGACGGGCTGCACGCGCTCGCCGAGGCAGCCGCCTCCGGGCGATTCGCGGTCGCTGGAACGCTCGCCGCCGATGCGCTCCGCATCGCAGCGTGGCGGCCGAGGCTCGCCGCGGAGGTCGACGACCGCACGATTCCGCACGAGTTGGACTGGCTGCGCACCGCCGTGCACCTGAACAAGGGGTGCTACCGCGGCCAGGAGACGGTCGCAAAGGTGCACAACCTCGGACACCCGCCACGCAGGCTCGTGTTCCTGCATCTCGACGGATCCGAAAGCGCCCAGATCGAGCGCGGCGCCGAGGTCCTTCTCGGCGATGTGGTCGTCGGACACGTCACGTCGGCAGCGTTGCATCACGAGCTCGGGCCGATCGCGCTCGCCGTGATCAAGCGGTCGACGGATGCCTCAGCCGACCTTCGAGTGCGCGCCGACGACACCCTCGTCGCGGCCGCGCAAGAGGCGATCGTTCCGCCGGATGCCGGCGCTGAGGCGAACGTGCCGCGCATCCCGCGGCTCGGACAGGTCACCCGTCCAGCACGCTGAGGTGCGTTTCCGACCCTTCGGTAGCCCCGATATCCTTGAGACATGCCTGCTCCCTACACCCTGATACTGCTGCGCCACGGCGAGAGCGACTGGAACCAGAAGAACCTCTTCACGGGCTGGGTCGACGTGCGTCTGACCGAGAAGGGGCGCACTGAGGCCGCGCGCGCCGGCGAGCTGCTGGCATCCAGCGACCTTCTGCCCGACGTGCTGCACACCTCGGTGCTGTCGCGGGCGATCCAGACGGCTGATATCGCGCTCGAGACCGCCGACCGGCTCTGGATTCCCGTTCGCCGCTCCTGGCGACTGAACGAGCGCCACTACGGAGCGCTGCAGGGTCTCGACAAGGCCGAGACCAAGGAGAAATACGGCGACGAGCAGTTCATGCTCTGGCGTCGCTCGTTCGACGTTCCGCCGCCGCCGCTCGCCGACGACAGCGAATTCTCCCAGGTGGGCGACGCGCGCTACGCCGACCTTCCCGACGCGGACCTGCCCCGCACGGAGTGCCTGAAAGACGTGATCGCCCGCATGCTGCCGTACTGGCAGTCCGACATCGTCCCCGACCTCGCCGACGGCAAGTCCGTGTTGGTCACAGCCCACGGCAACTCTCTGCGTGCACTGGTGAAGCACCTCGACGGCATCGGCGACGACGACATCGCCGAGCTGAACATCCCGACCGGCATCCCGCTCGTCTACCGCCTGAGCGAAGACTTCACCCCGCTCGGCCCTGGCGAGTACCTCGACCCAGACGCCGCAGCAGCCGGCGCAGCCGCGGTGGCGGCCCAGGGCGCCAAGAAGTAAGCCCAGGGCGCCAAGAAGTAGCGCTCGCGCCTAGCCCCGCGCCGGCTCGCGGGGGTGCGGCCCGCGGGGTGCGACCTTAGTCTTCCGGAACCCAGTCTCCCGTGACGAGGTACTGAACCTTCTTCGCGATCGACACCGCGTGGTCGGCGAAGCGCTCGTGGTACCGGGAGGCGAGCGTCGCGTCGACCGTGTCGACGGCGCCGCCCTTCCAAGTCTCGCCGAGCACCTTGTCGAAGACGCTCACGTGCAGTTCGTCGATGTCGTCGTCCTGATCACGGATCTCATCGGCCAATCGCGGGTCCTGCGTCCGCAGCAGGTCGACGAGCTTCTCCGCGATCACCACGTCGAGCCTGCCCATCTCGGCGAAGGTCTCGCGGAGGCTCTTCGGCACCACCTTGTCGGGGAACCGGTAACGCGCGAGTTGCGCGATGTGCTCTGCGATGTCGCCCATCCGCTCCAGCGACGCGCTGATGCGCAGGGCGCTCACGACGATGCGCAGGTCGCGTGCGACGGGGTTCTGCCTGGCGAGAATCTGGATCGACAGTTCGTCGAGCACCACGGTGAGCGCATCGATCTTCTGATCGTTCTGGATGACTGTGTCGGCCAGGGAGACATTGGACTCATTGAACGCGGCGGTGGCGTTGCGGATCGACACGACGACCAGCTCGGCGATCTCGACCAGTCGGTCCTGCACCTCGCGCATCTCATGCTGGAATACGTCTCGCATCTTGTTCGTCGCCCTCCTGGCGGCACGCTGAACGACCGGGCTGTCCGGTCCTAACGGGTCATGCTCCCCGTGACAGGTTAACGAACGGTGTCCGCGGCCGGAACTTTGCACGAAGGCACCCCGTGCACGGGCATCCGCGTCACAGAGCGGTCTGACCGCACGGTTAACCTTGAGCATATGGACTCCACCTGGTTGGTGCTGCTGTCGCTGGCACTCGGCCTCGTGATCGGGGCCGGACTGGTCTGGCTGCTGTATGCAGCGGCATCGAAGGGTCATCGCGCGAGTGAGATCACCAGCCCGACGGTGCCTGACGGCGTCGACCAGATCCTCGAAGCCCTGCCGACGGCCGGCATCGTCGTCGACCCGAGCAACAACGTGGTGCGCGCATCCGCGGGTGCATACAACCTCGGTCTGGTCTGGAATGCCGCGCTGAGCCAGCCCAGGCTCGTCGAGCTGGTCGATCTAGTACGCAGAACGGGCGACCCCGTCGATGAAGATCTGGAGTTGGCGCGCAGTGCTCTCGGGGATGCCACGACGGTGCAACTCAGCGTGCGCGTCGTGCGCCTCGGCTCCCGCTACATCCTTCTGCTCGCGGATGACCGCACGGAGGCCGTGCGGCTCGAGCAGGTACGCCGCGACTTCGTCGCCAACATCAGCCACGAACTGAAGACCCCGATCGGCGCGATCAGTGTGCTCGCCGAGGCACTGGAGAGCGCAGCGGATGACGAGGGCCAGGTTCGGCACTTCGCGCATCGCCTCACCGGCGAGGCCGCAAGGCTCACCCGCCTGACGCAGGACATCATCGACCTCTCCCGGCTGCAGTCGGCGGAGATCGTTCCGCACGCCACACGGGTCTCGATCGATCACGTGGTCGCGTCGGCCGTCGACCAGAATCGCGTGCTGGCGGAGTTGCGGCATATCGATCTGGCGACCGGCCGGCACTCCCACGCGGTGGTGTTCGGCGACGAGAGCCTGCTGACCACGGCCGTGCACAACCTCATCTCGAACGCCGTCAAGTACTCGCCTGACCGGGCGCGCGTCGGCGTCGGCACCCGGCTGCACGACGGCGTCGTCGAGATCTCGATCACCGATCAGGGACCGGGCATCCCGCCAGAAGACCTCGACCGCGTGTTCGAACGGTTCTACCGCGTCGACCAGGCTCGGTCGCGCGCGACCGGCGGAACGGGACTGGGCCTCGCGATCGTCAAACACGCCGTGCAGAACCACGGCGGCGAGGTGCGCGTCTGGTCCAAACCCGGCCGCGGATCGACCTTCACCATCAGACTTCCCGAGGCGGAGCACCTGGTTCCGACCCAGCTCGAGCAAGGAGAACGAACGATATGACCCGCATCCTTTTGGTCGAAGACGAGGAAGCGCTGAGCGAGCCTCTGGCTTTCCTGCTGCGCCGCGAAGGATACGAGGTGACCGTCAGCGACAACGGACTCGACGCGATCGCAGAGTTCGACAGGGAAGG
>DASZMW010000308.1:0-12199 GCA_035551735.1 Humibacter sp.
CCAGCTGATACCGCCGAAGGTGGGGGAGGTCAGGAATGCACTGCGTTCGGAGTACCCGGCCTTCGCGAGTTGGGCGTTGCCACTGCTCAGCACCTTGTCGACGCCCGATGAGAACGAGGTGTTCTGCACGGCGACCTGCCCGTAGCTCTCGATGAAGGCGACGATGACGTCTTTGCCCTTGAGGCCGGTGAGAAGGTCGGAGGCGGGCAGCTTCACGTACGGATCGCTCACCGCAGCTTTCGCGAACGCCGCCTGGTCGTGAGCGGTCACCCCGGCCTGGGCGGCCTTCTGCTCCAGAGTTCCGATCGCAGCGGATGCCGCAACCGGCTCCCCGGGAACCAGTTGCGCCCCGACGAGCGCCGCGACCACCCAGACCGCTGTCACACTCGATCCGCCGATCAGGGCCGCCCTGCGATGAGTGCGCAGGACGCGATCGATGCGCAGGAGCGCCCAGGTCACCGCCGCAAGGGCCGCGGCCACCGCAAGCAGGAGCAGAGCGACGAGGCCAGCCGCGCCGAGGCCGCCGGCGGAATCGCTGAGCACGCCGTAGGCATCCCGCAGCTCCGGCCAATCCGTGACGGGGTTGAACGGGCGACTCAGCGTCGTCTCGAACCCCTTGTCGAGCGCCGCGAGAACCACCGCCGAGACAAGGATGACGGCGATGAACGCCGCGACGATCCTGCGGGCGGATGTCCACGGCAGCAGGGCCAGCACGAGCAGTCCGAGCACGGCCTCGACGGGGATGCGGAGAACGGCGAGTCCCGAGCCAGACGCGATCAAGCCGGGAGCCAGCGTTGCCACAAACAGCACAAGGGCGGCGACCACGGTAGCGACCGCCGCGGCTGCCCGCCTTACGGTGACGCGGGCATCCGATCGCTCGCTCATGCCCTGATCTCCGCCGAGAACATCGAAGCGGGTCGCACTCCGGGCGACGCGACCACGGACTCGTCGACGCAACGCTCCGACAGTCCGTATCGCACGAACACCACGTCTCCGATCGGCCGTGCCTCGAGCAGCCGCACGCGATGGTCCGCCGTCCATGGGAAGGCGCCGTTGCGAACGAGGCGCGGTGCCTGTTCGTCGGCGACGAAGAACGGGGCGACGACCAGGTGCAACTCGTCGGCGAGGCCGGATGCCAAAAACTGCGTGAGCACCATTCCCCCGCCCTCGACCATCAGGCTCCGCACTCCGCGCTCGCCGAGGTCTGCCAGCAGGCCGGCCATGGTCACCTCGTCGCCCAGCCCGACGACGGTGGCGAGCGATCCGAGCCGACGGCGGAGCGTCGCGCGCGCCGGCGACGGGCAGTACACCAACTTGCGGGTGTCGCCGAGGGTGAAGAACGCCGAGCAGGGGTCGAGGTCGCCTGTCGCTGTGACCGTCACTTTCCACGGCAGACGGGATCGGCCGGCCGATGCCCTGAGGCTGCGCCGGTCCTCGCTGCGCACGAGCAGCCGCGGGTCGTCTTTGCGGATCGTGCGAGCGCCGACCAGGATCGCGTCGTTGGCGGCACGCAACCCGTCGACGCGATCGAAGTCGGCGGCGTTCGAGAGCATCAGCCGAGGCGGCAATGCCGTGTCGAGATAGCCGTCGATCGACATGGCGCTGCTGAGCGTCACATAGGGCCGCGGTTCGCGGCGTGGTGAGGTCACGTGTGGTGCCGTCATGATGGTCGATCTCCTCGACGGTGTGAAGCGAGAGCGATCGCGACGAGCGCGCCGGGAACCACCGCGATCAAGGCGATGACCCCGAAGGTGGTCGATGCGGCGACTCCCGCCGCCGATCCCAGTCCCGCGGTCGCGAAGGTCCATCCCGCGACGCCCTCGCGCGGGCCCCATCCGCCGATGTTCACGGGGATCGAGGCGCCGAGCAGCACGACGAGGGCGATGACGCCCGATCGAAGGGGCGGGACCTGCTCTCCGACGGCGGCGACGGCGATCGCGAAGACGGCGACGTGGCATCCGACCGCAATGACCGACGCAACGACGACCTGCGCGATCGCGGACGGTGATCCGACTCCTGCTCGCAGCTCGGCGACCTCGCGTGCGATGACACGCCGGAGCCGCGCGCTCGCGACGACGACCGAGGCGGTCACGACGAGCACGGCGAGCACGATTCCGAGGCCGAGGAGCACCGATCCCTCGAACTCCGCCCCCGCCCATGCCAGCACCCCGACCGTGACGATCACCTGAACGACCTGTCCGGCCATCCGTTCGATCACGACGGCTCGGGATGCCTGCGGCACGTCGCCGGAGTCGCCTCCATGGGCGACGGCGCGGTGCACATCACCGAGCACCCCACCGGGAAGCACGGAGTTGAGGAACTGCGAGCGGTAGTACATGCCGATCGCGGTCGGAAGCGCGATGTTCACGCCGAGCCGGTTCGCCACGACGCGCCACCGCCACGCCGACGCGGCCGTCGACACGGCGCACAGCACGAGGGCAGCGGCCACCGCCCGCAGGTCGACGCTGAGCAGGCCGTGCACGAAGGGCGCAGCGCCGACCCGCCACACGACGACGGCCAGCAGGATCACGCCGGCAACCGGGCGCACCCACGCGCGGAAGCGGCGCGAAACGACGACGGACTTCAGCTGACGTTTCGCCTTCGCGTGTCTGCTCGTGGCGGCACCCGACGGAACGGGTCTCGACGTCGTAGCGCTCGCTGCTTGGCTCATCGCCGCCACGCCAGAAGGTCCCTGTGGTGCACGACGGCGGAGAGGGCACCGTCCCTCAGCTGGGCACGGCGAAGGTCGAGGTAGTCGGCTGCATCGTCGCGCAGGTGCCGGCTCTGCTCGAGCGCGGCATCCGTCCAACCGTCGAACCATTCTGCGAGCAGCCGCGCATCGTGCGGCCCGAGCAGCCGCGCATCGTGCGGCCCGAGCCGCCACGGCGTCTCGACCGGGCGCACGTGCCAGCCCGCCTCGAGGAACAGCCCTCGAGCGACCGCGACCGCATGCGGGCCGAGCAACCGCCTGCCGTCAGCGCTGCGCCGTTGATGCGCGTTGAACGCATTCTGGAATTCCTCGTCCAGCGGATGCCGCGGAAGCAGGTCGACCCTGCCCGTCACGCTGAGACTCAGCAGCACCGGTGCACCGGCTGTGACGCACGCCGCCGCGATCGCGTGCACCTCCTCCGACGTCAGCACGTCGAGCAACGCGGATGCCGTCACGAGCGATGCTCCCCGCAGGTCGTCGCCGTCGATGTGCTCGAGCTCCCCGACGCTCGTGCGCACCGACAGCGGAAGGCCGTCGCGGTCGACGGGCATCCGTTCGTCCCACGCGCTGAGCACGAGGCTCGCGTTCCAGTCGTGCAACACCCAGATCTGCGGACCGGGAAGCGCCGGGGCGAGCCAGCGCATCATCGAGCCGGTGCCGCTGCCGAGGTCGTGGACGACGATCGGCGGATCCCCGAGTCGCGGCACGGCGGCCAGGGCGAGTTCCATCGAGCGCGAGCGGGCATCTTGCGGCTCACGGAGCGCCAGCCAGCTGCTGCTGGTCTGAACGACGTCGGTCATCGTCTCCTCCTGCTGCCTGTGTGCACGACCTGACCGGCCGTCACATGGCTCAGCACGGTGGCGACGGATTCCGCCGTCTCGTGCCACCCGGGTGCCGATTGACGCGCGCGCAAAGCCTCGCCCTTCAACGCCGACCGCCTGCCGGCATCGGACCACCACTGCTGCAGCACGACTCGCAGTGCCCACGGATCGTCCGGAGGCACCAGGACGGCCGCCCCGCTTCCCTCCACCGCCTCCGGAAGGCCACCGACCCGGCTGGCGAGCACCGGGATGCCGTGCGCCAGCGCCTCGGCGACCGCCATGCCGAAGCTCTCAGCGCGCGACGGCGCGACGAGGAGATCGGCCGCAGCGTAGGCATCCGCGAGCAGGCTGCCCGTCAGTACCCCGGCGAAGCGGATGCGCTCCCCCAGCCCTGCCCCTTCGGCCACTGTCATCAGCGCCGCGACGAAATCAGGGTCGACGTCGAGCGATCCCGCGAAGGTGCACGTCCAGTTCTGCCGATCGTCGAGACCTGCCAGGGCGCGCAGCAGCACGTCCTGGCCCTTGTGCGGAGCGACGGCGCCCACGCAGAGGAGGCGCGTGCCGCCCTGCGAAGCGACGGTCGCGGGCGCCTGCTCCACACCGGGCCGAGCGACCACGATGCGGTCAGGGTGAGAAAGGCCCTCCGACACGAGCTCGTCTCGCGTCCACCTGCTCGTCACGACCACGCCCGCTGCCGCATCGAGCGCGCGTCTCTCGCGCTCGGCCGCCGCTGCCCGTTCGTGCTCAGACTCGACCGATGCTGCGATCATGTGCGCGAGCACGACCACTCGAAGACGACCGGACTCCCGTTCCACGGCATCCGGCGCTTCCACCGCGAGCAGCCCGTCGATCAGAACCACGGCTCCGTCGGGCAGACGCGAGAGTACCGCGGTCGTTGCTCGGTCGCCTGATGCGCACCGGAGCATCCGCACGTTCCAACCCAGGTCCGTCAGCCCGCGGCACAACGCGACGTCGTAGACGTTTCCACCGCTGACCAAGAAGGGGTCGTCCACGCCCTCCGGCACGACGACGTGCACCATGGGCGGTGCCGAATCTGCTGTGTCGCTCACAACGCCCTCTGGTAGCTCGCCCACGCGATGTGGGACTCGTGCAGCGTGACCGCGACGGACGACAGGACCCGACCGGGCTCGCCCAAGCCGCCGGCTGAAGCGCGCTCCGCCAGGCGATCCGCGATCACTCTGCAGAGCTGCTCCGTCGTGGTGTTCATCCCCGTGAACGCGGGTTCGTCATCGAGGTTGCGGTACGTGAACGCGCCGACGATCTCATGCAGCGCGGCGGACGCGAGACCGATGTCGACCACGATGCCGTCTGTGCTGAGCGCGTCGGCGCCGAAGGAGGCGTCGACGACGAACGTCGCGCCGTGCAAGCGCTGCGCCGGCCCGAAGATCTCGCCAGAGAGGCTGTGGGCGACCATAATGTGGTCGCGGACGGTCACGGTGAACGTCACGATGCGTCCTCCCAATCGATCGTGTGGCAGAGCACGGGGGCGCTTCCCTCCTCGGTCGAGCCTTCGGCCAGTTCGGCCATCACCCGCGGAAGATCGCGCCACGACGACTCACCGCTGAGCAGAGCGTCGAACGCGGAATCTCGCAGCAGTCGAAGGGCGAGAGCGAGCCTGTCGTTCGTGCTTCGCGTGCCGCGTCGCCTTGGAGCGACCGTGCCGACCTGGCTGGAGCGGATGGACAGCCGTCGCGAATGGAAATCGGCGCCGAGCGCCAGAGTGACGGGCCGGTCGCCGAACCAGCCGGCCTCGATCACCTCGCCCTCGTCCGCCACGACCTCGAGGGCGAGCTGCAGGCCGGATGCCGCCCCGCTCGCGTCGATCACCACCTCGCAGTCCCGCGGCGCATGTGCCGGATCCGCGAACCCGACCCCGAGCCGCTCCGCCGTCGCCCGACGAGACGGATCGACATCCACCAGCGTCACGTCAGCCTCCGGGATGCCGACGAATAGCCGTGCGACGCAGCATCCGATCATGCCTGCACCGATCACGACGACACGATCGCCGATGAGCGGTGAGGCATCCCACACCACGTTCACCGCGGTCTCCACGGCGCCGGCGAGCACCGCCCTTCTGGCTGGAACGTCGTCGGGCACCGGCAGCACGGCGGCGGCAGGAACCACGAATGCCGATTGATGCGGGTACAGCGTGAACACCGTGCGCCCCAGCAGCTCGCTCGGCCCCTGTTCGACCCTGCCGACGTTCAAGTAGCCGTATTTGACCGGCCAGGGAAAGTCGCCGTCTTGATGTGGCGCCCGCATGCGCTGGCGCTCGCCGTTCGGCACCCGGCCGAGGAACACCGTGCTCTCGGTTCCCCGGCTGACCGCGGTGTAGCGCGTGCGCACGAGCACCTCGTCGGTGGCCACCGACGGCAGCGACTGAGTGCGCAGCGCACCGAGTCCCGGTCTCTCGATCCAGAACGCCGTCGCCTCGAGCACGTGTCTCCCTTCGACTCGATCACGTCTCGTACGACCGGATCGCCGATCGCATCTGAACCGCTCGGCGCGCTGTCGCGTCTTAATGAATGAGGGCTCTGACAGAAGACACGAGGAAGACCATGAGAACGGTTCACTGGATTCCGATCGCAGGAGCGGCCGCGTGCATCGCCGGCCTTGCGCTCGTGCACCTGGTGACCCCGCTTCCACCGGTCGGCTGGGCAGCGGGAGCGACCTACGCCGTGGTCTCCAACACTCTTCTCGGCGTCGGTCTGCACCGCAGAAGCGCGACACGTGTCGGGTGGGCGAACATCGTGACAACGACGCGGTCCACGCTCGTCGCGCTCATCACCGCCATCGTCGCCGCGTCGTTCGTCACGCCGATTCCCGTGGCGCTTCTCGTGGCGTTGGCGATCCCTGCGCTCGCGCTCGACGCGGTGGACGGCTGGGTGGCACGCCGCACAGGGTCGGCCTCCGAGCTCGGCGCCCGCTACGACATGGAGGTGGATGCCTTCTTGCTGATGGCGCTCAGCGCCTACGTCGCGCAGACCCTCGGCGTCTGGGTACTGGCGATCGGCCTCATGCGCTACGCGTTCGTGGCCGTCGGCTGGGCGCTCCCCTGGTTCCGTGCGCAGCTCCCGCCCCGGTACTGGCGCAAGGTCGTGACCGCCGCGCAGGGCATCGCCCTGACGTTCGCAGCATCCGGTCTCTTCCCACAACTCGCGGTGCCGCTTGTGCTCGCGGCACTTCTCCTGCTCGCCGAATCATTCGGGCGCGACGTCGTGTGGCTCGTACGGCGTCGCTGGCCGGCGACGGACCCGGCGACCGACCGGGTTAGATACTCTGCCGCACCTCGAGCATCGGACAGGCGAACGGATCCTTCTCCCCCAGCCCCACCCGGTTGATGTAGCGGAACACGATCGTGTACGACTCGAACAGGCGGGTCTCCAAGTAGGGCACGTCGCGATCGGCGCAGTAGGCACGCACCATCGGCGCAGCATGTCTCAGATGCGGCCTCGGCATCGACGGGAAGAGGTGGTGCTCGATCTGATAGTTGAGCCCGCCCATCGCGAAGTCGAGCACCCGATTGCCGCGGATGTTCCGGCTCATCATCACCTGTCTGCGCAAGAAGTCGAGCTTCATCTCCCTCGGCACCAGTGGCATCCCCTTGTGGTTGGGAGCGAACGACATACCCATGTAGAAGCCGAACAGCCCTAGCTGCACTGCCAGGAAGGCGACCGCCTTGCCGGGCGGGAGGAAGAAGAAGACGATGCCGAGGTATCCGATCAGCCTCGCCATCAGGAACGTGATCTCCACCGGCCGACGAGCCACCGGCTCGCGGGCGAACACGCGGCGCACGCTCGAGGCGTGCAGCGAGATGCCCTCGAGGAACAGGATCGGGAAGAAGAACGCCCCCTGGTGCGCGAACACCCAGGGCAGCGGCCACGGCCTGTTCTTGCGTGCCTGTTCCGGTGTGAAGGCGATCACCGGCAACTCGATGTCGGGGTCGTATCCCTCACGATTCGGATTCGCGTGGTGCTTGGTGTGCTTGTGCTGCCACCAGCCGTAGCTCATGCCGATGAAGAGGTCGCCGAGAATGAGGCTGATCCAGTCGTTCCAGCGACCCGAGCGGAAGATCTGCCGATGCGCGGCGTCGTGTCCGAGGAAGGCGGTCTGAGTGAAGACGACCGCGAACAGTGCCGAGACTGCCATCTGCCACCAGGAGTTGCCCACCCACAGGAACAGCGCGAAGCAGGCAGCGTAGGTGATGGGCACGGCGACGAGTTTGGTCCAGTAGTACCCGTACCTGCGCCTCAGCAGGCCCGAACCGCGGATGTCTGAGGCCAACTGCGTGTAGTCGTTGTTCGCACCAGGAGTACGAGGAACGGTCGACCGCACCGCCCCGAGACTTGGCGTCATGGTGGTCGTCATGATGTTCTCCCCGCCTGCGCCGCGGCATCCGCGGATCGGAAATGATCGGGCGGTCGGGGTCTGGGACAACCTGGGGCCAGGGTACGCCGCCATGCCGACCGTTGGGCGGGTACGGTGAATTCTGCGTGCTAATGCGCAGGAACCGGCGAGTGGTCATGATGAATGACGGACCGGATGCTGCGAACTCGCTGTTGAGCCCGTTCGTCTCGTCGCTGGCCATCGACGGTGCGTCCATCTCGGTGGTGTCGGAGGGCGGAAGACAGGCCACCATCGCCGCCAGCAATGCCGATGCGGTGCGGCTGGACGAGCTCCAGTTCGATCTCATGGAGGGTCCACGCTGGCAGGCGATCGACGAGGCCAGGCCGGTGCTCGTGGCCGAGCTGGACTCTCCCGACGCACAGGCGTGGCCGATGTTCGCGTCGACCGCGCTGAGCATCGGCGTGCACGCCGTCTTCTCGTTCCCGCTGCGACTCGGCGCGGTGGTGGTTGGGGCGGTGGTGGTTGGGGCGATCGATCTCTACCGGAGGGCGCCGGGCGCCCTTGACTACGGCGCGATCGAAACCGCGGAGGCCCTGGTCAGAGGAATGACCCCGGCCGCCGCCCGTCTCGCGATGCTGTCAGCAGACGGAGCGGAGGATCCGTCCGGCGCGCCCGCGATGCGGCGTGAGGTACATCAGGCGGTCGGCATGATCATCGTGCAGCTGGATGTTTCGGCGACGGATGCCTTCGCCCGACTTCGGGCGCACGCCTTCGCCACCGACCGCTCGGTACGTGACGTCGCGGCCGATGTCGTGAGACGCAACATCGATTTCGGCGCGCTGTCGGACGACCCTCTCTAGACTCGGAAATGACCTTCATGGGAGCCGACATGGCCAACGAATCGCGAGAGTCCAAACTCAATGCCGCCTTCGTCGCAGTCGCCGACACGCTGACGGCGGACTACGACGTGGTCGACCTGCTGCACACCCTGGTGAGCGAGTGCACGGAGATCCTCGATGCCCAGGCCGGCGGGTTGATGCTCGCTCAGCCGGGTGAGGCGTTGCAGCTCGTCGCATCGACGAGCGAGAGAGTCGAACTCGTCGAAGTCATGCAACTGAGCGCGGGCGCAGGACCCTGCCTCGATTGCTACCGCATCGGTGAATCCATTGATGTTCCCGACATCGCAGTGACGACGTCGACCTGGCCGGAGTTCGCGGCGATCGCACTCCAGCACGGCTTCCATTCGGTGCACGCGACGCCGTTGCGGCTCCGCGGCGACGTCATCGGCACGATGAACCTCTTCCGCACGTTCGCCGGAGCGTTTCCGAGTGCGGACGCCGACGTCGCACAGGCGCTCGCCGACGTCGCGACCATCGGCATCCTGCACGAACGCATCAGCAGTCAGACCGGCCTCGTGGTCTCCCAACTGCAGCACGCACTCGACAGCCGCATCCTGATCGAACAGGCGAAGGGCGTGCTGGCTCAATCGGCGAGCCTCGGCATGGACGACGCATTCGGCATGCTGCGCCGGTATGCGCGATCGCACGCGATCACGCTTCGCGCCGTCGCGTCCGGCGTGGTCGATCGCACGATCGGAATCGAGGCGCTCGTCGCCTGATCCCCTACGGGCGTGCTGCGTCAGGCGTTCTCGAGTTCGGCGATCACGATCTTCTTCTGACTCATCATCACCTGGATCTGTTCCGGCCTGACCATCAGATCGCCCATGTTCGCCGGAATGATCTGCCAGCTGACACCGAACCGGTCCTTGCACCAGCCGCACTGCTCCGACTCCGGCACGTGCGAGAGTCTCGACCAGTACCGATCGATCTCCTCCTGATCGGCGCACGAGACCACGAACGAGATGGACTCGTTGAACGTGAACAGCGGGCCGCCGTCGAGGCAGACGAAGTCGACTCCGTTCAACGTGAACCTGCCGTTGATCACCTTGCCCGCCATGCCGACGAAATGCTCGTCGAGGGACTCGTCCGGATACTCGTCGATCGAGACGATGCGCGAGTTCGGAAAGACGTCGACGTAGTACTCCATCGCCTCACGCGCCTGCCGGTCGAACCAGAGACAGGGTTGAATGGGTGCGAGTTCGGCCATGATCTTTTCTCCTTCTATCGGTAATCCACTCGGCGGGCCGCCCGGTGATCTGACGGTGATTTCAGTCCAGCAGGGCGTCGATCTGGGTGAGCGCGCCGGTCATGCCCTCGAGCATGCCCATCGCGGCGACCTTCTCGAGCTGCTGCAGGTCGGCGAAGCGCGCGGTGATCGTCATACGCGTGCTGCCGCCATCAGCGATCGCCTGGAAGGACACCCCGAGACGCATCGTCGGCATCGCGGGATCTGGCTCGCCGTCGTCGAGCGAGAAGCCGTCTTCGATGAGAATGCTGTTGGGAGCATCCGTTTCAAGCGTCGTCCACCAGCCTGGAGCCTTCTCGCCGTCTGGTCCGGTCATGTGATATCGAGACACTCCACCGGCCACGAGTTCGTGCCGGTCGAAGGTGGCGGGCCAGGTCGGCGGACCCCACCACCGCTCGAGTTGACGCGGGTCCTCCCACACCTGCCAGACCCGTGAGGGTGGAGCTCCGAACTCGGCCACGAAGGTCATGGTGAGAAGCTGGGAATCCGTGCTGCTGCTGATGACGGTCATGGCCGCCTCCTTCGCTTCGTGTTCTTGTCGCCCTGGGTGGCGTGCTCGGTCGCCGATTCGTTCGCGGCCGCAAAGCCGTCCTCGGCGAGGATGCGCTCGATACCGGCGGCACGCTCGCGCCACAGCGACTCGTACCGTTGAAGCAGGGCGTTCGCGCGCCGCACGGTCTCGGGTACTGCTCGCACGAGCTGCTCCCTCCCCCGTCGCTCCTTGCTCACCAGCCGCGCGCTCTCGAGCACGGCCACGTGCTTCTGCACCGCGGCGAAGCTCATCGCGTAGCCGCGCGCCAGGGTCGTGACGGACTGGTCACCGGCCATCGTGCGCGCAAGGATGTCGCGGCGCGTGGCATCCGCCAGGGCACGAAAGAGACGGTCCACCTCGGCATCCGAGAGATCGTCGACCAGCGCGCTTTCTACAACCATTTGGTTGCACGTTAGTCGATGCACACTCCGAGGTCAAGGGCTGCGTTTTTTTGTCGGAACCGCGTTGCGGTGACACAAACCGGCTTTAGGTGACACAGGATCTGCTTGCGGTGACGCTGTGTGTCCCGAAACGTCGACACAGCTCCCGACGGAGTGACGAAGCAGTCGGATCATCCTCGTGGATCCGAGGAGCGACCGGTGCCAACGGGTCTGCCTCTGGGAGCGTCGCCGATTCGTTGGTGAATGACGTCGAGATGCGACTGGAGGGCCTGCGGGGCATGGATGACGAACGGGCAGTCGAGCAGCAATAGGCGGATTGCCAGCCACGGGACTGTGTCCTCGGCGCTGCGCCACCGAGTGGAGCCATTCTCGGCGACGAGTTCACCATCGCCGAGGTAGTCACGTAGCTGTTCGGTGGCGACATCGAGTGGTACGTGCAATGTTATGTCTGCCCGGTACATCGGTTCCAGCGCGCGCTCGCTGGCGTCTAGGTGTGCCGGGACTTCCGCATCTGTCATTGCGTGATGGGCTGGTGCTCCGGTGGGACATGGGGTACGGATCCGCTCGGCGCGGAATGTGCGCCATGCGTCTCGTTCGACATCGAATGCGACGAGATACCAGCGGCCATGCGCATTGACAAGCTGTCGTGGCTCGATATGACGTGGTCCATGTGCGCCATCACGGCGCACGTAGTCCAAGCGCACTCGCTCGCGGTTGGATGCGGCGGACGCGAGGATCGTGAGGATGTCCGGATCGGCGACGGGGGTGGTGCGCGAGCGCCAGGTCATCGTGCTCGAGCTCAGTGTTTGGACACGGTGCCGAAGTCGAGCAGGAAGAGATTTGCTCAACTTGGCGAGCGCTCTGATGCCCGCATCTTCGAGACCGGGGAGACCCTGCGCGGCGATCGTTCGCAAGCCCAGGGCGACGGCCACTGCCTCATCGTCCTCGAGCAGGAGTGGCGGCATGGAGGTTCCTGCCACCAAACGGTAGCCGCCGTGAATCCCGAGATCAGCTTCGACGGGGTAGCCCATCTCCCGGAGGCGATCGATGTCGCGCCGCACGGTGCGATGTGTGACCTCCAGACGGTCCGCGAGTTCGCTGCCTGACCATGTGCGTGGCATCTGCAGCAGCGACAGGAGGCTGAGGAGGCGTGAAGTTGGTCCGGCCATGTCTTCATCCTCCCGCATAAGTAGGACACGAATCGACCTATTTACCGTCTATC
>DASZMW010000309.1:0-6337 GCA_035551735.1 Humibacter sp.
CGACCCCTGGGCGGACCTGGGACAAGAAGGGACACGCGACGGGCGGCTTGACAACCGTCCCGGCCCAAACCCTCACTCTCGCCACGTACCGGGAGGGCGGGAGCACTCCGCCGACGATCGACGCCCCGACGAGCGCACGAGCGGGCGCGCCGCTGACCGTGCGGGTGCACGGATTCGCATCGGGCGCATCGATCACGGTTGTGCTGCACTCCGTCCCGCTGAAGCTCGGCACAGTGACGGCGGATGCCTCGGGCGATGGTGAGCTGACTGCTACGGTTCCCGCGAACTTCGCCGCCGGCGCGCACGTACTGCAGGCATCCGTCGGCGGCGACGTCGTCGCCACGCGTTCCATCCGCATCACGGCGCCGGCCGTGTCCAGTGGCAATGCGGGCGGTCAAGCGAGCGGTCAGGCGAGCGGAACAGACGCCAGCGGTCTGGCCAGCACCGGAACCAACCTCACCCTGCCGGTCGCACTCGGTCTTCTCCTGATCGCGGCCGGGACCATCCTCACCCTGCAGAGGAGGAGACGCCGCACGAGTCGATGATCCGCGGGCGCCGACTCTCTCTCCTTGGGGCTCTCACCGACCGCACGGTGCGGCGGGAAATGCACGATGCGCCGCACGGAGACTGCTGTCTCGTGCGGCGCATCGTGCGTTGTGCGGCCGATCGTGCGGACGGCCTACACCAGGGAGTCTCGCCAGGCCGCATGCAGCTGGGCGAAGCGGCCGGTGCCGGAGATGAGGTCGGCCGGCGCGCCGTCCTCGACCACCTTGCCGTGCTCCATCACGAGCACCCGGTCGGCGATCGCGACCGTCGACAGCCGGTGCGCGATGATCAACGCGGTGCGGTCCTTCAGCAGCGTGAGCAGCGCCTCCTGCACCAGTCGTTCGCTCGGGATGTCGAGCGAACTCGTTGCTTCGTCCAGGATGAGCACCGCCGGGTTCGCCAGGAACGCCCTAGCGAACGAGATCAGCTGCCGCTGACCGGCCGACACACGACCGCCTCGCTTGTTCACGTCGGTCTCGTACCCGTCTGGCAGGCTCTCGATGAACTCATCGGCGCCCACGGCGACCGCGGCCGCCCTGATCTCCTCGGGGGAGGCATCCGGCTTGCCCAGCGCGATGTTGTCGGCCACCGTTCCGGAGAACAGGTACGCCTCCTGCGTGACCATGACGATCGCTCGGCGCAGGTCCTTCGGGTGCAGGTCACGCAGATCGACGTCGTCGAGCGTGACATGACCCTCCGTCGGGTCGTAGAACCGGGAGATGAGCTTCGCGAGGGTGGACTTGCCCGCACCGGTCGAGCCGACCATCGCGATCGTCTGCCCGGCAGGAATCTCGAGGTCGAAGGTCGGCAACACGACGCGGTCGTTGTTGTACGCGAACTTCACATCGTCGAAGCGAACGTGACCGGATGCCTGCCACAGGTCGACCGGACGCGCCGGGTCCGGCACGCTCGGCTCCTCCTCCAGCACGCCCGAGATCTTCTCGAGGGCCGCAGCGGCCGACTGGTAGGAGTTGTAGAACATGGCCATCTCTTCCATCGGGTCGAAGAACCGACGGGTGTAGAGCAGCACGGCCAGCAGGATGCCGATGGGCAAGGCGCCGCTCGCGACGCGGAATCCGCCGACCAGAAGAACCACGGCCACCGTCACATTTCCGATCAGCACCAGTCCGGGATCGAAGATTCCGAACAGCTGAATGGTCTTCGCGTTGACGTCGCGGTAGTCCTCGACGAGGTCGCCGAACTCCTTCTCGTTGCGCTTCTCCTTGCGGAATGCCTTCACGGCGCGGATGCCCGTCATGGTCTCCACGAAATGCACGATGAGCTTCGCGGATGCCACGCGCGAGCGCCGGAAGAGCGTCTGCGATCGCTTCTGGAACCACCGCGTCAAGAAGTACAGCGGCACCAGCGAGACGAACAGGATGACGCCGGAAACCCAATCGTTCACGAACATGAAGACCGCGATGAACCCGGAATACAGCACGCCCTGCACCAGCTGGTTGATGCCGGAATCGAGCAGCTCGCGAATCGAGTCCAGGTCGCTGGTCTGCCGCGAGATGATGCGGCCCGACGTGTACGACTCGTGGAACTCCAGGCTCAGTCGCTGCGTGTGCAGGAACACCCGCTTGCGCAGGTCGAGCAGAATTGCCTGGCTGATGCGCGCCGACTGCACCGTGTACCAGGACACCGTCACGGCGCCCAGAACACCTGTCACCAGGTAGGCGACGCCCGTGAGGGCGATCGGCCACCAGTCCTGCGTCTTGAGTGCGCTGATGCCCTGGTCGATGCCGATACCGATCAGCGTCGGCCCGATCACCTGGGCGAGCGTGGAGATCACGATCACCACGAGCGCGAAAACGACCTTGCCGCGCAGCGGGGACAGCAGAGTTCCGAGCAGCTTCAGCGACCGGCGACGGATCTGCCGCGACTCCTCTTTCGTGAAGTCGTTGCGCTCCTCGCCTTCGACGCCGAGAACGGTTGCGGTGCTCACAGGTTCACCTCCTGGAGGATCTCTTCTTCTTCGTCATCCTCGAGACTCGAGATGACGAACCGGTAGTGCTCGTTGGATGCCAGCAGCCCGCTGTGCGTCCCCACCGCCGTGATGCGGCCGCCTTCGAGCAGAGCGACGCGGTCCGCCAGCATCACCGTGGACGGCCGGTGCGCCACGATCAGCGCCGTCGTGGACGCCAGCACCCGCCTCAGCGCGGCCTCGACGAGGGCCTCGGTGTCGACATCCAGAGCCGACAACGGGTCGTCGAGCACCAGCACCTCAGGGTTGGCCGCGACTGCACGGGCCAATGCCAGGCGCTGACGCTGGCCACCGGAGAGACTGAGCCCCTCCTCGCCGACCTTCGTGTCGACGCCTTCGGGCAGGTCATAGGCGAAGCCCGCTTGGGCGACCTCCAGGGCCTCGGTGAACACGGCCTCCGCGCGCGCCTTGGTCTGCTCGTCGTCGCCAACCAGGTCGGCCCTGCCGAGCAGCACGTTGTCGCGCACCGAAGCCGAGAACAGCGTGGCATCCTCGAACGCCATCGCGATGTGCGTACGCAACTCGCTCCTCGTCAGGTCGCGAATGTCGACGCCGTCGAGCGTCACTGCACCCCCTGTGACGTCGTAGAGCCGCGTGGTGAGCGCCGTGAGCGTGGACTTGCCGCTGCCGGTGAGACCGACGAGCGCCATGGTCTCGCCCGGCTCCAACTCGAGGTCGATGCCATCGAGCAGATCCGAATACCCGTCGGGGGTATCCGGGTAGCGGAAGTGGGCGTCGCGGAACGCCAGCCGGCCCTTGGGATCGGTGACGACCTTCGGCGCTTGCGGGTCGTCGATGGTGTTCGGCGTGTTCATGACGTCGAAGAACCGGTCGGCCGCCGTGCGAGTGTCGAAAGTCATCGACAGCAGGAACCCGATCGACTCGATCGGGAACCTCAGCACCGTTGCCGTGGCGAAGAACGCCAGCAGCTGGCCCGCCGTGAGCGAGTTCTGCGAGACCAGCCAGACGCCGACCACGAGGCACAGGGCGAACGCCACATCCGGCACCATCAGGAGCCAGAGCCAGATGCCCGCGATGGCCTTCGCCTTCGCGATCTCGGTTCCCCGCAGGTCTTCCGCCTGCTTCTCGAAGTTGCGCAGGGCGTGCCGCCCGCGGCCGAATGCCTTGAGCACGCGGATGCCGTGCACCGACTCCTCGACGGCGGTCGCGAGGTCGCCAGCCTGGTCCTGGCTGCGCCTGGCGATCACCGAGTAACGGCTCTCGAAGACGTAGCCGTAGATCCACAGCGGAATCGAGCACACGATGAAGATCAACGCGAGCAGCCAGTTCCACGTGATCAGCACGATGAAGCCGATCAGGATCGTCACGATGTTCACGAAGAGCAGCACGAACCCGAAGCTGATCCAGCGACGGATCAGGTTGAGGTCGCTGACAGCGCGGCTGAGCAGCTGGCCACTCGGCCAGCCGTCGTGGAAGCTCACCGGCAGGTCCTGCAGCTTGGCGTAGAACGCGTTGCGCAGGTCGGCCTCGACCTTCGTGCCTGGGGTGAGCACGAACCAGCGGCGCAGCGAGATGAGCACCGCCTCTGCCACGCCGAGCACGAGTACCAGCACGGCGGACGGCACGACCTGCGACGGGTCGCCGTCCTTCATCGGTCCGTCGACCAGCACTTGCAGCACGATCGGGATGAGCAACGCGACGATGGATGCCCCGATCGCCGCGACCATTCCGAAGTAGATGCGACGCATGGCCGGTTTGGCATACGGGTAGATACGCACGAGCGAGCGGAATGTGCTCATCCGCTTTCCGCCGCCCTCGTGCTCTGGATGTTGTTCAGGTGGGCGGGACAGGTTTGCCTGAGAGGCAGACATGGATCACCGTTTCGTCTGGATGGTGGTTGGTGTTCACTTCGGTGGTGCGCACCTTCTGGTGCGCGCAGGGTCGACGAGAGGGGTCGACTGCAGGGAAGAGGTCCGAGCGGACCGGGGGATCATCGGCGCCGGCCGTAGCCGGTGACGCCCCGTGCGGGTCGGACGTTCGAGAGTGGCCGTGCGGCCGGGAGATCGGAGGGAGAAGGAGCCTGTCGGCTGCGCTACTCCACGAATCCCTGCCGCCGTGCCGCGGCGGCGAACGACCCGATGCTGGACGGCACGAGGCGACCCTCGACACCCCCGCGAACCCGCGTGGTCATCTCGGTCTTCGTCATGTCGTCCTCCTCAGCATCGAACTGCGTTCGTGCGTCGCGAAGTCGTTCCCGGCATCCCTGCCTGAGCGAAAAACGCGACAGCAGATCAGGCTATACCTGTTTTTCTGCTGTGCGCAACGAGGACATCACCATCCGCGAGATCAGGCGAGAACGGGCACCGCATCCAACCGCGCCATCGCGAGCGCCTCCGCGGCGGCGAGCGTCGTGACGTCGCGCTCGGCGGCATCCGCGAAGATCCGCGTCACGGTGTCGCCGATCTGCTCGACACGCTCCCTCGTCGCCTCGGCGGACGCACCGGGCCGGCTGAGCGTGTCGAGGAAGATCACGCCACCGGCGTTCACCACGAAGTCGGGCGCCCACAGGATGCCGCGCTCGCGCAGTCGCGCCGCTCCGGCTCGTTCGGCGAGCTGGTTGTTCGCCGGTCCGACGACGGCCTTCACCTGGAGTGCATCGATCACGTCGGCGGTGAGGATGCCGCCGACTCCGGCAGGCACGAACACGTCACCGGGAACAAGCACCGCTTCGTCTGGTTCGGCCCACCGTGCGCCGAGCCGTGCCGCGAGCTCACGCTTGGCCGGGTTGACATCGGTGACCGTGAGAAGTGCGCCGTCGCCCGCGAGCCGAGTCGCGAGCAACGAGCCGACGTGCCCGAGCCCGAGCACCGTGATGCGGCGTCCGGCGACCGAGCGCTCGCCTAGGGCCGCCTCGAGGGTGGACAGGATGCCCGCGTATACGCCCTGCGCCGTCGCGTCACTCGGCTCGCCGACGCCACCCTTGTCGGACGGCAGTCCGCACACGTCGTTCGTGCGCTCGGCGACGACCGCCATGTCGTCGGCACTCGTCCCGACGTCCTCAGCGGTCATGTAGGCGCCGTCGAGGCCGGCGATCGCGTCGCCGAGGTCGAGCATCACGTCACGGCGACGCTCGGCATCCAGCTGCACGCCGTGCGGCAGATAGACCACCGACTTGCCACCGCCGCGGTTCAGGCCGGCTGCCGCGTTCTTGAGTGTCATGCCCTCGGCGAGACGCAACGAGTCGTTCACGGCCTCGAGCCAGTTGTCGTACGTCCACAACCGGCATCCGCCGAGCGCTTGCCCGAGACGGGTCGAATGGACGGCGATGCTGATCGTCAACCCGCTTCGCGGACCCTTCACGATCACGAGTTTCTCGTGCGGAAGGTCGATTCCTGTCGACGCTAGAAGATCGGGTATGACGGACAACGGTGTCTCCTTCGATGGCTGTGGCAACGGGGTGTTGTGTCACGAGCGCACCCCGCCTCATGGGCGGGGCATACGCCACCATCTTGCCACGCCGACCGGCCGCCGCCGCACCCCATGACCACCGCCGCCACCACCACCACCGCGACCACCACCACCACCATGAGACTTCGCCTTCCTGGCGAGACTTGCGGTTAGAACGCGAGTCTCACCACAAAACCGAAGTCTCGGCGCCTCAGAGCTGGC
Source organism: Humibacter sp. (assembly GCA_035551735.1). GTDB lineage: Bacteria > Actinomycetota > Actinomycetes > Actinomycetales > Microbacteriaceae > Humibacter. The sequence goes on from DASZMW010000309.1 coordinate 6,164, forward strand.
GGACGGGGGCGAGAGCGGAGCGGCGGGAGAGTCAGGAGATCAGGATGCTCAGGCAGGTGACGCAGCCTTCGAGCTTCTCGAACTCCGTGATGTCCACCGTGATGACGCGGTATCCGAGGTCGCCGATCAGGGCCGCCGTCTTGGGCGCCGACGCCGCCACCAGCACGGTGTCGG
>DASZMW010000310.1:0-6783 GCA_035551735.1 Humibacter sp.
CCGGTGTTCATCGCGTCGGCTGTGAGGGTGATGGAGCCGATGTTGTTGGCGGTGAAGAGCCGCATCGGCACCGTGTAGTCGGGGATGGTGTCGCCGCCGATGAGACGCAGCGCGGCGTCGGCGAAGATCCAGCCCTCGAACGCGCCCGACGGGCTTGCTGCCGCCGCGACGGTACCGGCCTTCACTGCCTGCAGTTCTCCGAGCTGGGCGGCCCCGGTGGTCACCTTGATGCTGCTCCCCTTGCCTGCGGCCTGAACGCCACCCTGCGAGGCCTGCAGGAACTGTGCGAACTGCACCTGCAGATAGCCGACCGAGCTGTCCTTCAGGAGCGCCGAACTCGTCGAGGGGGCGACGAGCGGAAAGTTGCCAGACGACACTTTGTTGACGGTCACCTTGCATCCGGAGCATGCGGAGTAGACCTTCTGTGCCGAGGCGAAGTAGTTCGCCGGCGACGAGCCGTCCGCCGACACATTGGCGAGCACATCGGCCTTGCTCTTCGAGTCGACGACTGTCCACTTGGCGAGGGCCTCGTCCATCGCGTTGCCGACCGGTCCCGTGATGGTGGCCAGTGTCTTCGAGTCGGGGTGGGCGCTCTCGGCCGCCTGGTCGGCGATGATCACGGGAACACCTGCAGCCTGCGCCGCGGCGAACGCGTTGCCGGCGATCTCGTACTGGATCGCGTCGGCGACGATCGCCGCTGCCTTCGCGTTGGTCGCCTGTGTCACACACGCCGAGATCGACGTCGGGGTGCCCTGACCGTCGCACACCTGCACCTTGCCGCCCAGAGCGCTGACCGCCGCCGTGAAGGCGGTCTGGATGGTACCGAATTCGGGAGCTTGGAGCGTGATCGGAATGTAGTAGACGGTCTTGCCCTTGAGGGCATCCGCGTTCGAGACCTTGTCGGTCGGGATCGGCCAGCTCTTCAGCGGCTGTTCGAGTTTCTGCACCTGGGCGGCGAGCCCTGTGCCGGTCGTCGAGGTGCTGGTCGAGGTCGACGACGCAGTGGAGCTCGTCGCGTCGCAGCCCGCGAGAGCGAGTGCGACGAGGGCTGCGGAGCCGACGAAGGCGAGCGCACGCGCTCGCCCCACGTGGGTTCTGTTCATGATGGGTCCTCCTGGTTGGCGTCTTCGGCAGTGGAAGGGTTTTCGGGTTGAGTGGGCCGGTGCTGCGGTACCGCTCTTCAGTCGGCGGCGTTCATCGGGCCCTGCGATGCAGAATCGTCGTGATGGTGACGGCGACGACAAGCACGCCGCCGTAGAAGACATCGGTCACCCACGATGTGGCGCCGAGCAGCTGAAGACCGAGAACGCCGGTGGCGAGGAAGAAGACCGCCAGCAGTGTGCCCAGTGCGTTGAAGCGGCCGGGATCGATGATCGCCGTGCCGAGGAATGTCGCCGCGAACATCGGCAGCAGGTAGGCGTTCGACACGTTCGGATCGAAGCCGCCGGTGCCCGCCGCCGCGATCACTCCGCCGAGGCCGGCGATCAGACCGGCGAAGGTGAATGCGCCGAAGCGGATGCTCTGCACGCGCACGCCCGCCAGCCGGCTGACCTCGCGGTTCTCGCCGACGAACCGCATGTTGCGGCCGAGCGGCGTGAAGCGCAGCAGGTAGGCGAAGCCCAGCATCAGGATCAGGCCCAGGTAGAACGCCAGGGGAAGGCCGAGGAACTTGGCGTTCGCGATCCACTGAAAGTAGGTGGCCACACCGCTGACCGGCTGCAGGTTCGCCGCCCACAGCGAGAGGCCGAGCAGGAACGTGCCCATGCCGAGGGTGACGACGATCGTGTTGACGCCGAGTTTGACGACCAGCCAGCCGTTAACCGCACCCACGGCGGTGGATGCCACGATCGCGATGGTCGCCGCGATGTACGCGTTGAGATGCAGGTTCACGTTCAGCACCGAGATGAGGATCGCCGCGAGCCCGAAGTTCGAGGCGACCGACATGTCCACGAACTCGCCGACGAGGATCGTGCAGAGCAGCGCCGCGCAGAGGAAGACGAGCGTTGTCTGGGTCGGGCCGCCGAGGATCGTCTGCACTGCACCGATCGTGAAGAAGCTGGACGGCTCGAGCACCGAGAACAGCACGATCAGCAGCAGCCAGACCACGATCACCGCGAACCGGGTGGCGAACCAACCGAAGGATCGGGTCGCCGCGCGACGTTCCTGCGCGGTCACGACGCCCGTGTACGGGTCGGGACCTGCAGGGGCGACGGCATGGGCGTCGCCACGGCGGGTCCCGGTACTGGGGGTCTGGATCATGGGGTCATGCTCCCGATCTCTCGCAACATCGCGAGTGTCGTGCAAACATCGTGTGCGAAATCCTATGCACATCCAGCGTGAAATCCAACCAGCAAATCCGCGTACTCTCAGCAGATTCAGGTATTAGTCCTGATCATTGGCCGTATTTCTGGGTTTGAGCACTCATGTGGAAACCGACACGATGCCGCCAACCTGGTTCGTTTCGCTTGAAATCGTGTGCGATCTTCCATACGATCACTGCCATGCCTCGCCATGGGCGCCGTCGGCATCCGATCGCACGCACGACCCGTGGCCGCAATGACGCGTACGAGAAAGCACGAGGACACCATGCCCGCTGAGCCCACGTCCACTCACCCCGAGCCCGATATCGCCATCATCGGCGCCGGTCCAGCAGGGCTCGTCACCGCGCTGCGGCTGCACCAGCACGGCATCCGTCCCACGATCTACGAGACGGTGCCTGAGCTGAAGCCGCTCGGCGTGGGCGTCGACATCAAGACTGTCGGCACCGCAGAACTCGAGGGCCTCGGCCTGCTCGACGAGTTCCGCGCGATCTCGGTCGACGCAGAGGACTCCATCTTCTTCAACCACTACGGCCAGGAGATCTACGCCGAGAAGTGCGGCGTGCACATGGGGTACCTGCACGAGCAGCGGTTCGTGCACAGGGGCATCCTGCAGATGCTCTTCTACCGCACGGTGATCGAGCGCCTTGGTGCCGATGCCATCAGGCTCGGCGCCGGTGTCACCGGTTACACGCAGGATGCGGACGGTGTCACGCTCGAGATCGTCGGCCGCGACGGTCGCCTCGAGCATGTGCGGCACGATGCGGTGATCGCCGCCGATGGCATCAACTCGGCGATCCGGCGAAGGATGCACCCGAGCCAGGCCGAGCCGCACTTCTCCGGCATCACGATGTGGCGAGGAACCACGCTGCGCGAGCCGATCCGTGGCGGTCACACCATCTGTCACATTGGCGATCCGACCATCTCGTCGATGATCGTGTATCCCATCGCCGAGAACTTCGAGGGCTCGGGACTCGACCTCATCAACTGGGTCGTCGAGACCAACGGCGAGGAGACCATCGAGGACTGGAACCAGGTCGGCGACATCACCGACGTCATCCCGCTCTACGACAGCGTGAAGATCCCGTTCCTCGACGTGCAGCAGCTCATGCGCGACGCCCGCGAGGTCTACCTTTTCCCGCTCATCCGGCACGACGCACTCGACAATTGGGTCGACGGGCGCGTCGCCTTGATGGGGGATGCCGCACACGCGATGTACCCGCGCGGCGGCAATGGCATCACACAGGCGATGATCGACGCGCGCGTCATCGTGGAGCAGTTGGTCGCGCATCCGCTCGACCCGCACGCCGCCTTCGTCGCGTTCGACGCCGCTCGCCGCGTTCCCGTCAATCGCATCGTCGAGAACATGCGCGGCGAGGGATACGAGGTGATCCGGCGCATCGTCGCCGACCGCACGGACCACCAGCCGTTCGACGACATCGAACAGGTGCTGCCACTGGCAGAGGCCGACGAGATCTTCAGCAAATACCACTCGCTCGTCGGCTCGCCGAGGCCGGGCCGTGCCGCCGGCGAGGCGACGGGATTCCGCACGGGCGACGCCCTCACCGGCGACACTCTGACCGGCACACCGGAGGCCGCACGATGAGCGGGGTGCACCAGGCGGATGCCGCGACTCGCGCCGCGATCCTCGACGTGGAGCGCCGCCGTCAGGAGGCTCTGCTGAACGTGGACGGCGACGCTCTCGCCGCGCTCATGGACGACGACCTCGTGCACATCCACGCGCCGGGACTGGTGCAGAACAAAGCGCAGCTGATCGAGCACCTCATGACACGCGCCGCCTATCGCGGCATGGAGCGCGACGAGCCGCGCATCCGCCTGATCGGCGACGACGTCGCCGTCATGACCGGGCGCATCGTCAACCGACTCGGATCGCCCGACGGCTCGGATCGCGTCGTGGCGGGGCCGGTGACACAGGTGCTGCACCGCGACGACGACGGCCAGTGGCGCTTCGTCAGCTTCCAGATGACGCCGGACGGCGAGCAGATCTGGGGCGCGCTGCCCAGCGAGCAGGCGATCCCCCAGCCCTCTGAGCAGCCGAGCCCGCCCCAGCCCCCTGAGCGAGCGAACCCGCCCCAGTTCCCTGAGCAAGCGAAGCGCGTCGAAGGGCCCTCCACATGAGACTCGCCCGCTTCCACCTCGGCGACGGCGTGCCTCGTGTCGGCCGCGTGGACGATGCAGCCACCGACAACGCAAGCCTTGTCGACCTCACGCATGTCGCAGACGGCTCGGTGCGCGCTCTGCTGCCTCGCCTCGCCGACCGCGCGTTCCGCGCGACGCTGACCAGCACGGACGGGCCGAGGCATCCGCTCGCCTCGGTCGCGCTGCTGCCACCGATCGACGACCCGCAGAAGTACCTCGGAATCGGTATGAACTACCGGGAGCACGCCGAGGAGGCACGGCGGGCCGGCATCCCCACGCCGACCAGTCAGCTCTGGTTCAACAAGCAGGTGTCGTGCGTCGTCGGGCCGTACGACGACGTCGTGAAGCCGACGGTGTCCGATGAGCTCGACTACGAGATCGAGCTCGGCGTGGTCATCGGCACACGATGCAAGAACGTCGCGGCGAAGGATGCCCGTTCCGTCATCGCCGGTTACCTGGTGGCGAATGATGTCTCGGTGCGCGATTGGCTGCAGAAGCGCTCGCCCACCTTCACGCTGGGCAAGTCGTTCGACACGCACGGACCGATCGGACCGTGGCTGACGACGGACGACGAGATCGAGAATCCGCTCGACCTGCACCTGAAGCTGACGGTCAATGGCGAGGTGCGACAGGACTGGCGCACCGACGACATGATCTACGACATCTACGAGCAGATCGCCTATCTGACGCAGGTGATGACGCTGATGCCCGGCGACATCCTGGCGACGGGGACCCCTGCCGGCATCGGTGCGCCGACCGGGCGCTTCTTGCGCGTCGGCGACGTCGTACGCGCCGAGATCGACGGTCTCGGCGCCATCGAGAACCACGTCGTCGCGGAGGGCTGAGCCGTTACCGATCGAGTGAGCGTCAACCTGCCGGGGTTCTCGCACGCCAACCCGATTCCGGCCGCGAGCCGCATCGGGCCGTTCCTGTTCTCCGGCGTTCTGACCGGCCGCGACCCGCAATCGCACGAGCTGCCGCCGACCCTCGACGAGCAGTGCGCGAACATCTTCACCCACGTGCGAGCCCTGATGGATGCCGCAGGCGGCTCGGTCGACGACATCGTCAAGATGACGTTCTGGCTCGCCGACTACCACGACCGCGACGCCCTGAACCGCCAGTGGCTGGCCCTGTTCCCGGATGCCTCGAGCCGACCCGCGCGCCAGGCGATGGCCGCGACCCTCGACGGCGGATGCCTGATCCAGTGCGACCTGGTCGCGATCCTCCAGTGATGAGCCTCGCAAACCCGTGCCCGTTCCGGACAGTAGTTCCCGCTGCACGGGGCGCGAACGTCCCGAACGGGCGCAGATCGCGGTGGTGTCACTGCGACCACACTGTGAGAGTGTCGCGTCGGTGACCCGCGAAGCACGAGTCAAGGAGGAATCATGGCAGAAGCATCCTCGCCGTCGTCCGAGGTGGAGCACGAGCTCTTCTCGCTCGTGCAGCGCGAACGTTGGGCACGAGACACCGGCGACTGGGATGCCCTGAGCGCCTCGTACTGGCCTGATTCGTTCGTGCGCGTCACGTGGTTCGAGGGCACGGCAGACGAGTTCGTCGCCGTGTCGCGCGAGCGCGCGAAGCGCGGAGGCGGCGGCATGCACACGATCGCGCCCGTGCGGCTCCAGGTGCAGGGCGACCGGGCCGTCGTGGAGAGCAGAGGGCAGATCCTGATCAGGCCGCACGTGCACGACGTGGAGTGCGACGTCACGGCGTGGTGCCGGTTCTTCTCGCGAGCCGAACGGCGCGACGGTGTGTGGCGACTGCTCACGTTCGACGCGATCTACCTGAAGGACAGACTCGACCCGGTTCTTCCGGGGGCGACGGTCGAGCTCGGCACAGGCATCCTCGACAGTGCTCGCAAGTCGTACCGGTTCCTCAGCTATCTCAACCTGAGCATCGGCTACCCGGTGCCCGACAACCTGCCGGGCACGGACCGGCCCGACCTCGTCGCGTCGTTCTACGCCGACGCGGATGCCTGGCTCGCCGGCGCATGAGCGACACGTCGCACCTCGAACCGGGCCGACTCCCCCGCCGCCCGCTGCTCGCCGGATTCCATCCTGACCCGAGCGTCTGCCGCGCGGGCGATACCTATTACTTGGCGTGCTCAACCTTCGAATACGCGCCGGGCGTGCCCATCTTCAGCTCGCCGGATCTCCTCGACTGGACGCTGATCGGTCACGCGCTGGACCGTCCGTCGCAGCTCGATCTGGCGTCCGCCCGTCCGTCGGGCGGCATCTACGCGCCGACGCTGCGCTTCCACGACGACAGGTTCTGGATGATCGTGCGCAACTCTACGAGTGCGCCC
>DASZMW010000311.1:0-7777 GCA_035551735.1 Humibacter sp.
CCAGGTTGTAGTGCGGCTGCAGGACGACGGCCCTGTGAAGCCCGTCACGCTCGGTGACCTCGAACCATTCGTCGATGCGCTCCGGGCTGTAGTTCGAGATGGCGATCGCCCGCACCTTGCCGGCGTCGACGAGCTCGGAGAGTGCGCCGACGGTGTCGGCAAGTGGGATCGCCTGGTCGTCGAAATGCGCGTAGTAGAGGTCGATGTGGTCCACCTGCAGGCGGCCGAGCGAAGCATCCGCTGCCGCCTTGATATTGCTCGGGGCGAGACCCTTGAAGTCGGGATGCGAGGACACCTTCGTGGCGATCACGAACGCATCGCGGTCGGTGCGGTGCGACAACCAGCGACCGATCACGCGCTCGCTCTCGCCGCCGTGGTTGCCTGGCACCCAGTGCGAGTAGCCGTCGGCGGTGTCGAGGAAGTTGCCGCCGGCATCCGCATAGCCGTCGAGTACTGCGAAGGACTGAGCCTCGTCGGCTGTCCAGCCGAACACGTTGCCGCCGAGCGACAGCGGGTAGACCTCGAGGCTCGATGAGCCGAGACGGGTACGCGGTGCTGACATGGGTTCTCCTTCGCTTCACGGGCAGTGCGGCCTCGTGGACACGCCACCCAACAGTGCAACACTTCGCCGGCGATCGCATTCCGGCTTCGTCGTCTTTCGTCACGCACACCCCTCAGCTCCCTGAGCGAGCGCAGCGAGTCGGAGGCCACCCGCCCCACGCCGCCCCGCGCCGCGCCGCCCGCACCGCGCCATGCGTCGACCCGGCACTGTATTGCCGAGCCACCCCTTTATTGACGTGAATACGGGGGTGGCTCGGCTATACTGTGCCGGGTCGACGGCAGAGGGTGGATCCGCCGCAGGGGGATGGTACGCTCGATGCGCATGTGGTCTGACCACAGGAGGAACCGATGACCGAGCAGCCTACCGCGCCGATCGCACGCGCCTGGCGCGTCGCGCTCGAGCACATCGAGGCGCGCCTCCTCGCCGGCGACCTCGGCCCCGGTGACCACCTTCCGCCAGAGCGACAGCTCGCCGCCGACCTCGGCGTCGCGCGGTCATCGGTGCGGGAGGCGGTGCGTGTGCTCGAGGTGCTCGGACTGGTTCGCACCGCGACCGGAAGCGGCCCGAACGCCGGCGCCGTCATCGTCGCCTCCCCCGAGGGCGGCATGAGCGCGGTCATGCGCCTTCAGGTCGCAGCCCACGGGTTCCCGATCGCGGACGTCGTCGAGGCCCGACTCGTCGTGGAGCCTGCGATCGCGGCGCACCTGGCGCGACGGGCGGAGCGCGACCTGCGACAGGCATCCGCTCTGCTCGACGCCATGGATGTGCCGGGGCTGGAGCCGGCCGAGTTCCTGGCGCTCGACGCGCGGTTCCATGTGGCGCTGGCCGAGGCATCCGGCAACACGGTGCTCAGCGCCACCATGGCGGGGCTGCGCGATTCGATCGAAGGCTACGTGCTGGCCGCGGTGCCGAATCTGCCGTCGTGGTTGGCGACATCCGCCAGGCTGCGGGCCGAGCACCGAGGAATCGTGCGGGCCATCGAGTCCGGCGACGGCACAGATGCCGCCCAGCGCCTGCACGCACACGTCGCCGGGTACTACGCGGAGTCCCGCATCACGAGCGACACGAACGACACGACACGGTAGAAGGAGAGACCACATGGTCGAGAGGCAATTCCCCAACGTGCGCGAACTCGCGCAGCTGATGCAGTTCAAGAAACCCGAACTGAGCGCGAAGAAGCGCCGGCTGGATGCCGCATACACGATCTACGACCTGCGCACGATCGCGCAGCGCCGCACTCCGAAGGCCGCGTTCGACTACACGGATGGCTCGGCCGAGGGCGAGATCAGTCTCGCGCGGGCCAGGCAGGCGTTCGAGGACGTCGAGTTCCATCCCGACATCCTGCGTCCCGCCGTCGATGTGGACACGTCGGTCGAGATCCTCGGCGGACCCTCCGCCCTGCCGTTCGGAATCGCACCGACCGGCTTCACGCGGTTGATGCAGACGGAGGGCGAGATCGCGGGGGCTTCGGCAGCGGCCGCCGCCGGCATCCCGTTCACGCTCTCCACACTCGGCACCACGTCGATCGAGGCCGTCAAGGCCGCCAACCCGGCCGGACGCAACTGGTTCCAGCTCTACGTCATGCGCGACCGCGAGATCTCCTACTCGCTTGCGCGCCGGGCGGCGGCATCCGGATTCGACACCCTCATGTTCACCGTCGACACTCCCATCGCCGGTGCGCGCCTGCGCGACAAGCGCAACGGCTTCTCCATTCCGCCGCAGCTCACGCTCAGCACGGTCATCAACGCGATACCACGCCCGTGGTGGTGGATCGACTTCCTCACCACCCCGCCCCTGGAGTTCGCGTCGCTCTCCTCCACCGGCGGTACCGTCGGCGACCTGCTCGACGCCGCGATGGATCCCACGATCAGCTACGAAGACCTCGAGGTCATCCGCGGTCTGTGGCCAGGCAAGATCGTGATCAAGGGCGTGCAGAACGTCGAGGACTCGAAGAAGCTCATCGACCTCGGCGTGGACGGCATCGTGCTCTCCAACCACGGCGGCCGCCAGCTCGACCGTGCGCCCGTGCCGTTCTGGCTGCTGCCCGATGTCGTGCGCGAGGTGGGCAAGGATGCAACGGTCATGGTCGACACCGGCATCATGAACGGGGCCGACATCGTGTCGGCCGTCGCGCTCGGAGCGAAGTTCACGCTGATCGGCCGTGCCTATTTGTATGGCCTGATGGCCGGCGGACGCCAGGGCGTCGACAAGACCATCGACATCCTCTCCACGCAGTTGGTGCGCACCATGCGCCTGCTCGGCGTCGCCAGCCTCGACGAGCTGAACCCGTCGCACGTCACCCAACTCGCCAGGCTCGTACCTGTGCACCGCACGGCGGCAGAGGCAGCGGATGCCTCGCCGGCGCCGGCACGCACGCCGGCTCCGCGCACCCGCTCGACGTCTGCTGCGAAACCGGCGCGCACGACGACGACCAAATCCGCCGCCTCGAAACCCGCGAAGGCTTCGACGAAGACGGCCGCCAAGGGTTCCTGACCGGGGTCACCACCGCACATCTTGGGCAGACCTTGAGGTTTCGGTGAGGTGAGTCGATCAGCCCTTGAGCCGCAGTGACGAAGATGAGTATCTGGCGCCGTCTCGCGCCGCGCGATCGGGCGGGACACCCCGAGATTCCCGCCCGATCGCCTCACAACTCGCCTGCTACTTCTACCGAGGACGTTCCGCCGATGCCCAGCCGCCACTCCGGATGCCGCGTGTGAGCCACTACACGGCGCACCCCGATGTGATTCTCGTCGACGAGACGGCACTTGCCGCGCTCCTCGATGAGCTCTACGGATCGCAGGGAGTCATCATCCGCTTCGTCGCGGACTTCGTGCACGACCTGCCTGAGCGGTGCAAGCAGATCCGGCAGGCGTGCGAGCGGCATGACTGCGAACGAGTCGCGGAGCTCGCGCTGAGCATTCGCACGAGCGCGCAGATGATCGGCGCGCATCGGCTCGCACGGGATGCCGCGATGCTGCAGGCGACCGCGAATGCTGACGACTGCGCCTGCGAGCCGTACGTGCGTGCGCTCGAAGCGACAGCCGCCGAGACGATGCCCCATCTCATCTCGATCGGTTACCGCGTGCACACGCTCTGACCGTCGCTACCTCGGCGTGGTCGCCAGACGGTAGCCCACCCCTCGAACCGTCTCGATCCAGCGCGGGCTGTCGACGTCATCCGCGAGCTTGCGCCTGAGGTTCGCGGTGTGGACCTCGACCGTACGGCTGTCAGACTCGCTCACGAACCCGTGGCCCGCGTCGTAGAACCGCATCGCGTCAGCGAGCACCGACTTGCCGACCACCCGGCCCTCCGCCTCCATCAAGCAGTACAGAAGCTCGAACTCACTCCTGGTGAGTACCACTGGATCGCCATCGCGCTGCACGACTCGGGTCTCCGGATTCAGCCGGAGCCCGTCGTACTCGAGCCACCCGGACGGCGCCCCGGCATCAGTGGCGTCCTCTGTCACCGTGAGTATCGTGCCGCGCGGTCGGCGCAGCATCGCCTCGACTCTGGCACGCAACTCACGAGGCCGGAACGGCTTGCCGATGTAGTCATCGGCTCCCGCTTCGAGGCCGAGCAACACGTCGATCTCTTCGTCGCGGGCAGTGAGCATGACGATATAGGTGGAGCTGAACTCGCGAATGCGCCTCGCGACGTGCAGGCCATCCATTCCTGGAAGCGAGATGTCGAGGGTCGTGACGGTGGGGTCGAGGCGGCGCACGGCATCCACGCCGGCGTCGCCATCCGCCGCGGAATGCGTCTCGAATCCCGCCTGCTGAAGGACGGCTTCGACCAGATTCCGAATCTCGACGTCGTCCTCGATCACGACCGCGGTTCTCGCCATGGCCTCCCCCACCTATCAACGAGGTTAGCGGCTGGTCGCAGAAATGCGGGTCGCGAAGGTCAGTGCTGAACCACGCTGCCCCACACGGCCCGCGCGCCGGCGTCGCCGATCAGCACGACGTCGATGATGGTGCCGACCGCGATGATCACGGCTGCGAGCGCGACGAGCAGCCGGATGCCGAGCAGTGCGCTGCGGGTGAGACGGTCCCCGAGCATCCGCTCGCCGAAGCGCGTCCAGCCCCACTCGACGACTGCGACGATGAACAGCGGGATCACCCAGCCGAGCAGAGTCTGCCCGAGATCGGCGTGCTGCTGCACCGCCGGCGTCACACGCACGGTGTCTTCGAGCGCCTGACCGGCGTTCACCGTGATCGGGGTGAGCACGAGCACGATCAGTGCCGCGAGCGGCGTCACGATGCCGAGGCGCCTGGCGGCCGCCGGCCACAGCGCGTGCAAGGCAACGGCGATGCACGTGAGCGGAGTCAGCACCACGACGACATGCACGAGCAGGATGTGCAGTGGCAGGCCCAGGAAGATGTACGAGTCCATAGGCGTGCAAACGTAATGCAGGTGCCTATGCCCAGGCCCGCGGTGCAACGCGGCTGGATGTGAGATCTCTCACCTGGCGTGAACCGATTGCCGTTGCGACTCGTGTTCTCTTGGGCGCAGTGCAGTATGCACGACGCCGATCGGTCGCTCGAAAGGCGACGACGGAGCGCAGACTGGCGCTGAAGTAGCAAGCGGAGGCAGGGAGAGGCGGATGGCAGCAGACGACGCAGCGCTGTTGCGCGCTCTGCACGACGAACACGCGCCGGCTCTCTGGCGGTACGTCGTCCACCTCACCGGTGACCCGGCGCAGGCCGACGACATCGTTCAGGAGACGCTGCTGCGCGCGTGGCGCAAGCCGAGCGTGCTCGACCAGCGCGAGACATCCGCTCGGGCCTGGCTGTTCACGGTCGCCCGCAACCTCGTGATCGACGGGGCACGCAGCGCGAGGCACCTGCACGAGATCACGACCGATACGGTTCCGGATGCCGCCACAGCAGATGAGACCGACGCCCGCCTCGACGCGTGGCTGGTCGCCGACGCCCTCGCGACGCTCTCGCTCGAACATCGTGCCGTCGTGGTGCACGCCTACTACGGCGGCCGCTCGACGTCCGAGATCGCGCGGGTGCTCGGAATCCCGGAAGGAACGGTGAAGTCCCGCATGCACTATGGGCTGCGAGCCCTGCGACTCGCCCTGCAGGAGAAGGGGGTGACACGATGACCGATCACACGAGTACGGACCCGCCGGCCGCCGACCGCTTCGCCGAGTGGGATGCCGCGTACGTGCTCGGCGCGCTCTCGCCGGCCGATCGCCACGCCTACGAGGAGCACTTGGCGACCTGCGACGCATGCTCCATCGCTGTACGTGATATGGCCGGCATGCCGGGGCTGCTCGGTGCACTCCCGCGCGAGGAGGCGCTCGCCCTGCTCGACGACGTGCAGCAGGATGCTCCCGACCTCGTCCCGGCGCTGCTCCACCGTGTGCGCCGCACCCGGCGCATCCGTCGGTGGTCCGTTGCCGGTGTCGTCGTGGCGGCCGCGGCCGTCGCCACGGCCTTGGCGCTCGTGATCCCGGCGGTCGTCACGGCTCCCCCATCACCGGCTGTCGCTGCGAGCCTGCAGCAGGTCGGCGCGACCGCCGAAGCGCCGAAGGGCGCACTGTCGGCCGACGTCACCCTCACGGCCAAGAACTGGGGCACTTCGGTCGGCATGGTCTGCCGCTGGTCGTACGAGAACGCGGGATCGAACGCCGGGAACGAGCCGACGCGGTGGAGCTACGGGCTGTGGGTGATCGCCCGCGACGGCACGTCCGATCGGGTCGCGACGTGGTCGGCCGGCGCCGGCGATGTGGTGCGCACGAATGCAGCGACCTCCATTCCGGTGAAGGACATCACGCGCATCGAGCTGCGCTCACTCGACACGGGCAAGGTGCTGCTGGCCAAGACCGTGGCACCTGCCGTCGGTTGAGGAGCACGCCGAAGGCGCGCGTCTCGAAACCCGACCGCCGCAGCGCGCCCGAAGTACTGGGGCAGCACCGTATATCGTGGTGCGTTCGACAAGCCCACGCCCTTCCAGATCAGGAGCGCCCTACATGCGAGCCATCGTCGTCAACGAGTTCGGCGGTCCGGAAGTTCTTCGTCTCGACGAGATCGCTACTCCTTGGCCGGCCGAGGGGGAGGTGACCATCGATGTCGAAGCTGCGGCTGTCGGCCTCATCGACGTGCTCTTCCGCCGGGACGGCCTTCGAGGTGTGCTTTCGCTTCCGTTCGTGCCGGGCATCGAGGTTGCCGGGCGAGTGCGGGAGATCGGTGAGGGGGTTCAGGGTCTCAACGTCGGTCAGCGGGTGGTGACGCTGAGCAATCCGGGCACGGCCGGTTACGCCGAGGTGGCTGCGGTGCCGGCGAGTCTTGTAGTCCCGCTCGACGGGACAGGAGAGGAATCGGCCGTCGGCCCGGTCTCCGCCGCTGCAGCGGTCGGGAACGTGCCGAACCTCGTCACCGCGTTGGCGGTGCTCGAGGACGCGGTGCGGATGCGCCCGGGCGACGATGTGCTGGTGCTGGGAGCCAGTGGGGGCCTCGGCGGCGTCTTCGCGGGCGTTGCGCGCGCGCTGGGTGCGGCATCCGTGACCGGTGTCGTCAGTCGAGCCTCGCGCATCCCGGATGCTCAGGCGCGCGGCTTCGACGAGGTCGTGACAGTTGATCAGCTGACCGGACTCGACGCGCATTTCCATGTGGTCGTCGACCCAGTAGGTGGCGCGGCACGCACCGCTGCGTTGGCGCTGCTGCGACCGCTCGGCCGCATGGCGGTCGTGGGGAACGCGTCCGATGAGGACCAAGTCCTCGTGGGCACGAACGATCTCTGGATCGGCAACACCGGGATCATCGGACTCAACATCGCCGCCTTGCTCAGCGCCGAACCGGAACGCGCCGCGCCCCTCGCGAGCCGCGCACTGAATCTGCTGCAACGGTCGGACATCGCGCAACCCGTCGAGACCCTCCCGTTGGAACACGCGGCCGAGTCCCACAGGCGACTTGAGTCCCGCTCCGTGCACGGTCGCCTAGCGCTGACCCCCTGAACCGACCCGGGCCGACGCCCACAACACTTGTTGCTCTAGACGGGTCGCAGCTCGAAAAGCGGATGGCGTGCAGCTTCGGCGAAGTAATCCTCGGCGGTGTCGTCGACGCGTATTCGGTATCGACGCAGGAGGCCGACAGGTGGCCTCATGTTCGGGCCAAGCAAATTGCGGAGCCAGCGCGGCGAGCGGAACGGTTCCAGCACGCGACGAACGATCGCTGCCGCGTCATCCGGCGGGACTTCGGTGGCGTG
>DASZMW010000312.1:0-3061 GCA_035551735.1 Humibacter sp.
ACGGTGTGGTCCTTGCCGCCCATGATGAGCAGCAGCGGTCCGCGATCCTCATTAGCCGTGTCGACCTTGGCGGGCGAATGGATCGAGAAGTTCGCACTCGCCGCTTCGAAGAGCGGCTTACCCGGAGACGGGATGTTCCACGACTCGTACAGCGCATCCGATTCTTCGCGCGACACCGCGTTGCCGAAGCTGTACCTGAACTGGTCGGCGGTCAGCGACACTGCGCGCTTCTCGTTGGCGAAGTTCTTGAACACGGGGAGCGTCGACTTCAGCGACGACAGCGGCAAGGGCAGCACGCCCTTGATCTGCGCCGCGTCGATGGCGACGCCGGCGACGCCGAGATTCTCGCCCAGGAGCTTTTCGGCGATCATGCCGCCGAACGAGTGCCCGATGATGATCGGCTTGGCGGGCAGCGCCTGGATGATCTCCGCATAGTGCGCGGCGACCTGGTTGATGCCGTAACCGGCGGCATCCTGCGGGTTCGCCCTCGCCTCTGCGACGTCTGACGACTCGCCGGGCCAGGTGGGAGCAATCGGGTCGTAGCCCTTCTCGGCGAACAACTCCAACCACGGCTGCCACGACGACGAAGCGAGCCACAGGCCGTGAATGAACACCACGGGCGTTTTCTCAGACATGACGGAACCAATCGAGTTGTGGAGTGACGACGTGCTCGTCGTCCTGCTCAACACGCTACGAACGGCAGAGGATGCCTGACTTCAGTCGGACGACTGAAACTTCGCCGCCGACGACTGAACCTTCGCCACCCGAGTGCCGTTCGCGTCAGTTCCGAATGCCGGATCGCGGCACCGGGGCTCCGCCCCGCCACTTTAACTGTACGTCGGCACAGGGGGCTTGCCGCAAGACCCCCTCTGCGAGGGAGAATCGTGCCTCGCCGCGCTCGCCTGCCGTGGCATCCTCTCGACATCGGAGCCCGATTGACCCTCGTGACCGACGCGTTCGCCCTTCCCGACCGACTCGCCGCGAAAGCCGACCCTAGGTTGCTCGCCCGCGATCGAGCACACTTCGCCGCCATCGGCGACAGCCTCCGGCAGCAGATCGACGTCCTCAGCGAGCGGCTCGCCGTGCTGCGCCTGCAGGCGGAACGCGGCGGCCAGGAGGCGATGGACCGGGACATCGAGATTCACCGCCTCACCTCGCAGCTACGGCTTCTGGGGCGCTTCGGCCTCGATCTGACACTGGGTCGCGTCGTTCGTCAGAGCGATGGGGATCCCATCTACATCGGCCGTCTCGGCCTCACAGACAGCGAGGGGCGCCAGTTGCTGATCGACTGGCGCGCACCGGCCGCCGAACCCTATTTCGCCGCGACGCACGCGAACCCGATGGGACTGGCCAGTCGTCGCAGATATCGCTGGACGCGCGGCCGCATCACGGACTACTGGGACGAGGCATTCACCGCCGAAGGCCTGGAGAGCCGCGCGGCGCTCGACGACCAATCCGCCTTCATCGCAAGCCTTGGAAGCAGCCGTTCCGCCCGCATGCGCGACGTGCTCAGCACGATCGAATCGGATCAAGATGCCATCATCCGCGCCCGAGCACGCGGTGCGCTCGTCGTCGACGGCGGTCCAGGCACAGGCAAGACGGTCGTCGCCCTCTACCGAGCCGCCTACCTTCTCTATTCGGAACCCCGGCTCACACACGGAGGCGGCGGGGTGCTCTTCGTCGGCCCGAACCCCGCCTATCTCGCCTACGTCGACGACGTGCTCCCCGGTCTCGGCGAAGAGAGCGTGCAGATCTGCACGCTGCGCGGACTCGTTCCGGAGGGCGCTTCTGCGTCGGTGGAACGGGAGCCGGAGGTGGCGCGGCTGAAGGCATCCGCTCGCCTCGTGAGTGCGATCGACGCCGCTGTCGGGTATTACGAGCAACCGCCGACCGGTGTCGTGGAGATCGAGACGGAGTGGGGCGACGTCGTGGTCGGCGCCGCGGAGTGGGCAGAGGCATTCGAATCGGCTGAGCCTTCTCTGACACACAACGACGCACGCGATCAGGTCTGGGAGGCCTTGCTGGAGATCCTGATCGACCAGGTCGACGACGAGGATGCCCCTCCCCACCTGATCCGCAGGGAACTGGTTCGCAGCGAAGAGCTGGCCGGCACGTTCGCGCGTGCGTGGCCGTTGCTCGACCCGGCAGGGGTCGTCGGCGACCTGTGGTCGGTGCCGGCCTACCTGCGGCTGTGCGCGCCCTGGCTGACGGCCGACGATGTTCGCCTGCTGCAGCGTGAGGATGCGCACGCGTGGACTGTCTCCGACCTGCCCTACCTCGACGCAGCCCGCCAGCGGATCGGCGATCCAGAGGCCGCACAGCGAGCCCGCCGCCGCGAAGCGACGCTCGCTGCCGAGAAGGAGGAACGGGCGCGGGTCATCGACCACCTGATCGAAGACGACGACAGCGAAATGAAGCTGATGTGGATGCTCCGCGAGCAAGACACGCAGAACACGCTCGTCGACGAGGCGGGCCTGCCGAGCGTCGATCCCGACCTCCTCGCCGGCCCGTTCGCCCATGTCATCGTCGACGAGGCTCAGGAGCTCACGGATGCCGAGTGGCGGATGCTGCTGCTGCGCTGCCCGTCCCGCGGCCTCACGATCGTCGGCGATCGGGCGCAGGCTCGGCACGGGTTCACCGAGACGTGGAGCGAGCGACTCGAGCGGATCGGTCTCACGGACGTGACGATGGCCACGCTGAGCATCAACTACCGCACTCCTGAGGAGGTGATGGCCGAGGCCGCGCCGGTCATCCGCGCCGTCATCCCCGACGCGAACGTACCGATCTCGATCCGCAGCACGGGACTTCCGGTGGTCCATGGCTCGGTCTCCGAACTGGACGCGACTCTGGATGCCTGGCTGGCGGAGCACGACGAGGGCATCGCGTGCGTCATCGGCGATCCCGCCTTCGCGCCGACGCCGCGCGTGCGGTCGCTCGCACCCGAGTACGTCAAAGGGCTCGAATTCGACCTCGTGATACTCGTGGACCCGCAATCGTTCGGGCCCGGGGTCGAAGGGGCGGTCGACCTCTACGTGGCGATGACCCGTGCGACCGGGCAACT
>DASZMW010000313.1:0-28360 GCA_035551735.1 Humibacter sp.
GCCGAACGGCTTCTCGATGACCACTCGCCGCCAGCCCCTCGACTGTTCAGCGAGCCCCGAACGGCGCAACTGTTCGGTGACGAGAGGGAAGGCCTTCGGCGGGATGGACAGGTAGAACGCATGGTTGCCCATCGTGCCTCTGTCGCGGTCCAACTCGTCGACCGTCGTCTTCAAGCGTTCGAACGCCTCGTCGTCGTCGAACTCGCCTGGCACGAAGCGGATGCCCTGGGCCAGCTGACGCCAGACCTCGTCGCGGAACTCGGTGCGCGAGTACTGCTTGACGGCGTCGTAGACGACCTTCTCGAAGTCCTGGTCTTCCCAGTCGCGCCTGGCGAAGCCGACGAGCGCGAAGCCCGGCGGCAACAGGCCGCGGTTGGCGAGGTCGTAGACGGCAGGCATCAGCTTCTTGCGCGACAGGTCGCCCGTCACGCCGAAGATGATGAGGCTGCTCGGGCCGGCTATGCGGTTGAGCCGACGGTCGGTCGGAACTCTGAGCGGATTGGAGTCCGCTGTGATCTCCACAGGTGACATGGATCTCCTCGTGTCGGTTCAGGCGTCCACGTCGCCGAACAACGTCTCGATGTTCGAGACGGGGTCGGTCAGCGTGAGGGTGAGAACGGGACGGCCGTGCTCGGCAAGCACGGCGGCATCCCCTGCAGCTTGGGCGCTGATCAGCTGCCCGAAGGTGAAGGGCCGGTCGGGCACCTCGAGGTCGGTGGTCTCGTGCGTCAGGATCTGCACGAAGACTCCGACGGCGGGTCCACCCTTGTGGAACTGCCCCGTTGAATGAAGGAACCGCGGTCCCCAGCCGAACGTGACCGGCCTCTTGCCACGGGCGGCGAGCAGGTCGCGGATGCCGGCCAGCTGCGGCAATTCGATCCGGTTCGCGTAGGCCTGCACTGCCACGTATCCGTCGTCGGGCAGCTGGGCGAGCAAAGCGCTGACTGCGCCGTCGACTGTCGTCGCATCGCCGAGAAGCGCGGGGTCACCGCGCACCTCGATGCCCGCGTCGACGAACGCCGGCTCCGTCGGAGCTGGACGCTGGTCGAGCAGGCCGCGTGCCGCGACTTTCGCAGACTCCACGTCGGGCTGGTCGAACGGGTTGATGCCGAGCAGCCTGCCTGCGACGACGACGGCATACTCCCAGACCAGGAACATCGCGCCCAGTGTGCCGGAGACGAGGATCTCGCCCTCGTGCCGGTCGGCGGGGAACAGGTGGTGGGCGCCGGCGTTGTCGACGACGCGCACGATTTGCAGGTCGGGCAGGTTCTCGCTGAGCTCGGGGGAGACGACGTCGAGCACGACGGGCAGCAGTCCTTTGCCGAGCTTGCCGGTCGATTCGGCGATGAGCTGTTCCGCCCAGTCGGCGAAACCGACGATGTGCGTGCCGTCGGCGATGATGCCCAGCTTGTCGCGTAACGGCGTCGTGCCGGCGATGGCCGCTCCGAGGATGAGGCCCGGGTTCGTCTCGTCGTCGATCGCGAGTTCGAGCGAGATCGTCTCGGCCTCTTCGAGCATCTCCTCGATGTCCACGCCGGCAATGCCCGACGGCACCAGGCCGAAGGCTGTGAGCGCCGAATAGCGCCCGCCCACGTTGGGGTCGGCGTTGAACACCTCGCAGCCGGCCTCGCGTGCCGACGCGTCCAAGGGTGAACCCGGGTCGGTCACGACGACGATGCGCTCCGCCGGATCGATGCCGGCGTCCTTGAACGCCTTCTCGTACGTGCGGCGATGGCTGTCGGTCTCGATGGTCGAGCCGGACTTCGACGACACGATCAGCACGCTGGTTGCGAGGCGGTCGTTCACGGCCTCGAGCACCTGACCGGGGTCCGTGGTGTCGAGGATGGTGAGCTCTGCGCCCGCAGTGTTGGTGATCACCTCGGGGGCGAGGGAGGATCCGCCCATGCCGCTGAGCACGAAGTGGTCGACACCCGCTGAGAGGAATTTCTCGCGCAGCTCGAGGATGCGGGGCACCAACGGTCGTGAAATGGCTACCGCCTCGGTCCAGCCGAGACGGATGCCCGCCTCGGCCTCTGCATCCGGTCCCCAAAGCGCGGGATCCTGCGCCGTGATGCCCGACGCGACCAGGTCCTTCACAAGTGAAGGCACGTTCTGCGTCACCGCGGCCTGCGCGGCTCCGCTGACGTGGATCTTGAAGCTCACTGCACGCTTTCCTTGGCGGCGGCACCCTCGAGGGCGCTCGTCACGTCGGCGAGCAACTCGTTCCACGACACGATGAACTTCTCGACGCCCTCGTCTTCGAGCGTCTGCGTGACGTCGTCGTACGAGATTCCGAGTGCGGCGATCGCGTTCAGCACCTCGTCGGACTCCTCATAGGTGCCCTCGATGCTGTTGTCCGCGATGTCACCGTGGTCGAACGTCGCCTCGAGCGTCTTCTCGGGCATCGTGTTGACCACGTCAGGGGCGACGAGAGTGCTGACGTACAGCGTGTCGGAGTAGGACGGGTCCTTGACGCCGGTGGATGCCCAGAGCGGGCGCTGCTTGTTCGCGCCTGCAGCCAGCAGTACCTTGGCGCGCTCGGAGTCGAAGGCCTGCTCGAAGACCTGGTAGGCCAGCCGCGCGTTTGCGACAGCAGCCTTGCCCTTGAGCGCGACCGCCTCCGGCGTACCGATCGCCGAGAGTCGCGTGTCGACCTCGGAATCGACCCGGGAGACGAAGAACGATGCCACAGAGCGGATCGTGGACAGGTCGATACCCGCCGCCTTCGCCTTCTCGAGTCCGGTGAGGTAGGCGTTGATGACCTCGCGGTGACGCTCGAGGCTGAAGATCAGCGTGACATTCACGCTGATTCCGGCCGCGGTCACCTCGGCGATGGCCTCAAGGCCTTCGACGGTTGCGGGGATCTTGATCATCGCGTTCGGCTTGTCGACCTTCGCCCAGAGCTGCTTCGCCTGCGCGATGGTGCCGGCCGCGTCGTGGGCGAGACCAGGCTCGACCTCGATCGACACACGACCGTCCTTGTGACCGGACGCCTCGTAGACCGGGGCGAACACGTCGGCCGCGTTGCGGACATCCGTCGTGGTGATCTCGAAGACGGCCTCATGCACGTCCTTGCCCGCTGCTGCGAGTTCACGAACCTGCTCGTCGTACGCTTCGCCGTTCGACAGTGCGTTGGCGAAGATCGTCGGGTTCGTGGTGACGCCGACGACGTTGCGGGTGTCGATCAAGTTCTGAAGGCTGCCGGAGGTGATGCGCTCGCGCGACAGGTCGTCGAGCCAGATGCTCACGCCAGCGGCCGCGAGCCGTGCTGTAGGGGATTCGGTCATTGATCTCGCCTCTTCTTCTCTTCTTCTTCGTTCCGTTGCCCGAGCGCGACTACTGCGCGGCGAGCGAGTCCTTGGCGGCCGACACGACGGCATCCGTCGTGAAACCGAACTTCTCGAACAGCGTCTTGTAGTCCGCCGACGCACCGAAGTGTTCGATGGACACGCTGCGGCCCTTGTCGCCGACGTACGGACGCCAGGTGAGCGCGCGGCTGGCCTCGACGGAGACACGGGCAGTGACGGATGCCGGCAGCACCGACTCCTTGTACTCGTCGCTCTGCTCGGCGAACCACTCGAGGCTCGGGGCGGATACCACGCGAGCGTTGATGCCGTCGGCTGCCAGCGCC
The DNA here is from genome assembly GCA_035551735.1 of Humibacter sp. Taxonomy (GTDB): domain Bacteria; phylum Actinomycetota; class Actinomycetes; order Actinomycetales; family Microbacteriaceae; genus Humibacter. The sequence goes on from DASZMW010000313.1 coordinate 3,632, forward strand.
TCGCGGGCGTTCACCGCCAACTGCAGCTCGGAGCCGGTCGCGATGATGATCACGTCGGGAGTGCCGTTCGAAGCTTCTGCGAGCACGTATGCACCCTTGGCGACGTTCTTCGCCGATGCGAAGGTGTCGCCGGATGCCTCGCCGTCGCCGCGCTCGAACACCGGGATGTTCTGACGTGTGAGGGCGATACCGGCCGGGCCGCCGCGGCGCTTGAGGAGCTCGAGCCAGGCATATGCGACTTCGTTCGCGTCACCGGGGCGCACAACCGTGAAGTTCGGGATGAGGCGCAGGGCGTCGAGCTGCTCGACCGGCTGGTGGGTCGGGCCGTCTTCGCCGAGCGCGACGGAGTCGTGGGTCCAGACGAAGATCGAGGGGATGTTCATCAGCGCTGCCAGACGCAGCGACGGGCGCTGGTAGTCGCTGAAGATGAGGAAGGTGCCGCCATACGGGCGGGTCGGCCCATGAAGCACGATGCCGTTGAGGATCGCTGCCATCGCGTGCTCACGGATGCCGAAGTGCAGAACCCGGCCGTAGGGGTTGCCGGCCCACTCGTGCGTGGAATGCTCGGTCGGCACGAAGGAGGCAGCGGACTCGATCGTGGTGTTGTTCGACTCGGCGAGGTCGGCCGAGCCGCCCCACAGCTCGGGAACGATCGGCGCGATCGCGTTCAGCACCTTGCCGCCGGCGGCGCGGGTGGAGACATCCTTGCCCGCCTCGAAGACAGGAAGAGCCTCTTCGACGCCCTCCGGCAGCTCACCCGTGAGAAGTCGGTCGAGCAACGCTTTGCGCTCCGGGTTCGCCTCGGCCCACGCGTCAAAGCCGATCTGCCACTCTGCGCGCTGCTGCGCACCGCGATCGATCGCCTTGCGGGTGTGCTCGATGACCTCGTCAGAGACCTGGAACGTCAGTTCGGGGTCGAAGCCGAGCACCTCTTTGACCGCGCGCAACTCGTCGGCGCCGAGCGCCGAGCCGTGGATCTTGCCGGTGTTCTGCTTCTTCGGGCTGGGCCAGCCGATGATGGTCTTCAGGATGATGATGGACGGCTTGTCTGTGACGGCCTTGGCCGTCTCGATCGCGTCGAACAGCTCCTGCACATCTTCGACGTACTGACCGGTCTTCTTGAAGTCGACGACCTGCACGTGCCAGTGGTAGGCCTCGTAGCGTGCCTTCACGTCTTCGGTGAACGCGATGTTCGTGTCGTCTTCGATGGAGATCTGGTTGCTGTCGTAGATGAGGACGAGGTTGCCGAGTTGCTGGTGACCCGCGAGCGAGGATGCCTCGCTTGTCACGCCCTCTTCGAGGTCGCCGTCACTCGCGATCACGTAGACGAAGTGGTCGAACGGGCTCGTGCCCGGCGCGGCATCGGGGTCGAAGAGACCGCGCTCGTAGCGGCTCGCGTACGCGAAGCCGACGGCGGACGACAGTCCCTGACCCAGCGGTCCGGTCGTGATCTCGACGCCGTCGGTGTGGCCGTACTCGGGGTGGCCCGGGGTCAGCGAACCCCAGGTGCGCAGCGCCTTCAGGTCGTCGAGCTGGAGCCCGTAGCCGCCGAGGTACAGCTGCACGTACTGGGTCAGCGAGCTGTGGCCTGCTGACAGGACGAAGCGGTCCCTACCCAGCCAGTGCTGGTCCTTCGGGTCGCGACGCATGACGCGCTGGAAGAGGAGGTACGCGGCTGGGGCGAGGCTCATCGCTGTGCCGGGATGCCCGTTGCCCACCTTCTCCACAGCATCCGCCGCGAGGACGCGGGCGGTGTCGACGGCCTTGTTGTCAATGGGATCCCATTGCAGTGCTGCCACTTGAGACTGACCCTTCTTGTTTGCTTCGGTGCGTTTTCTGAAGGGGCCCGGCAAACGGACCCGCACCGCTGGAGAGGTAGTGCGCGCGCCCCAGACGTCATCGGCACCCATGCACCCGTTGACATGCCTCCGGCAGAGCCGGAAGCAGGGCAGTGCATCGATAGGCGAGCACTGCCAAGTATAGGGAGAATGCCAGAATCGAGGGGCGCAGGGGCGTCGTCGACTGTGTGGTGTCCACAATGCACGCCGAGTTCGTGCGCCGACTTCCGACCCCACGGCATGACCTAGACTCGAAGTCGGGTTTTCACGTGATTGAGGAGCAATGGGCGTAGCCGTTGAAAGCCGGGTCTCCCCGGCAAGGATCGGATTCCGGCGCAAGTTCGCCGCCTATCTCGCCCTTACGAAGCCCAGAGTGATGGAGCTTCTGCTCGTCACGACCATTCCCGTGATGTTCCTGGCGCAAGGGGGCGTTCCCAGCCTCTGGCTCATCGTGGCCACGGTCATCGGAGGGGCGATGAGCGCCGGCTCGGCGGCGGCGTTCAACTGCTACATCGACCGCGACATCGACAAGGTCATGGCGCGCACCAAGAACCGACCGCTTGTCACGGGGGAGCTCACGCCGCGCGAGGCGTACGTCTTCTCGTGGGTGCTGGCGGTCGCGTCGACGGTATGGCTGTACTTCACCACGAACTGGCTGGCCGCAGCGCTGTCGGTCAGCGCCATCCTCTTCTACGTCCTCATCTACACGCTGTGGCTCAAGCGCCGCACGCAGCAGAACATCATCTGGGGCGGCATCGCAGGATGCTTCCCCGTGCTGATCGGATGGGCTGCGGTCACCGAGTCGTTGAGCTGGGCGCCGTTCATCCTCTTCGGCGTCGTATTCCTCTGGACCCCGCCGCACTACTGGCCCCTGTCGATGAAGTACCGCGACGACTACAAGTCCGTCGGGGTGCCGATGCTCGGGGTGACGCGGGGGCGCGCGGCCGTCGGCCTCCAGGTGATTCTTTATGCGTGGGCGACCGTGACGTGCTCGCTGCTGCTCATTCCGATCGCGCAGATGGGACTGGTGTACACGGTGACCGCGCTTGTGGCAGGCGTGTGGTTCATCTACGAGACCCATCGCCTCTACTCGCTGGCCATTCGTCACGAGAACCCGTCGCCGATGCGCGTGTTCCACGGATCGATCACCTACCTGTCGGTGCTGTTCCTCGCGATCGCCATCGACCCGCTCCTCCCGTTCTGACCGTGGCCACGTTGACTACCCCTCTGGGTTGGCTCGCCGATCGTTACACGCTCTCGCCGCGATCGTTGCGCTGGGCGACGACGGCATCGATCGTCGTGAGCATCCTGATCGTGCTCGGTGGCGGCATCGTTCGCGTCACTGGCTCCGGCCTGGGATGCCCGACCTGGCCGACCTGCGACGCCGGGTCGGTCGCGCCGACGCCCGCGCTGGGCATCCACGCGATCATCGAGTTCTCCAATCGCATGCTCACGACGGTGCTGTGCCTCGCCGTGGCGTGGGTGATCATCGCCGCGCGCTTGCAGAAGCCGCGCGTGCACAGCATCACCCGACTCGCCTGGTCGCAGTTCTGGCTGGTCGTGGCGAACGCGATCGCCGGTGGTATCAGCGTGTGGACCGGGCTGAACCCCTACGTCGTCGCGTTCCATTTTCTGATGGCGATGGCGCTCCTCACCACCGCGACGCTGACCTGGCACCGCGTGCACGAGAAGCCCGTCACGCCTGACGCCCTCGCCCGAATCACGGCGCCCGCCCGCGCGCTGAGCTGGACGCTCGCTGCGCTCACGGCGGTTCTGATCATCGTCGGCACGCTCGTCTCCGGTTCAGGGCCGCACTCCGGAGACTCGGCGGATGTGCCACGCATGGGCTTCGACTGGATCGACATCACGATCGTGCACGCCAGCCTCGGTGTGGCGACGCTGATCGTGGCCATCGCCCTGGCGATCGTGCTCTGGCGCTCACGGGCGACGCTGCCACTTCTGCGCACGGCCGTGTTCCTCGGCGTAGTGCTCGTGCAGGGAGTCGTCGGAACCGTTCAAGCGCTGACGGCGCTTCCCGAGTTGCTGGTGGCGATCCACCTGCTGTTCGCCGCGCTGGTGCTGGTCGGTGTTCTCCGTGTTCTTCTCGACGTGAATCCCGGCCTATTCCCGAGTGTCCACACGGCGTCTGCCGATTCGGACACGACAGCGCCACCGGCGCCGAAGACGGAGTCGCTCGCCGGGCGAGCAGTCTGACGACGCCACGGCATCCGCCGCACCACAGGTGATACCGCAGCTCATGCGGCGGGCAGCGCTTCGGGCATCTCATATCGAACTCTGCCGCCGACTCGACCACGCCTTCCACTATCAACCGGCAGTGAAACCCGTCCACCGTTTGGTTTCTCTCGGCACCACTGAAACAGTGGACCTCGATGAGCACCGACGTCATTTCTCTCGCACCGCAGCGCTCGGCGGTCGCCGGATGACGGCATCCGACTCACGGACGATCCGCGTCACCCCACCTGTCCGTCGTCTCACCCGTCGCAACGGTCGCCGTCGTCCCACGCACATCGTCGGCATGGTGGCCAGGATGCTCGCCCTTGCGCTGATCTGCGCCCTGGTCACGTCACCGCTCTGGCCGACAATCGACCAGGCATTCCGCCCCGCTTTCCCTGGTGCGCCCGGTGGTCCGCTCGCGGGCATCATCGCCACGTTCCAGTACACGCCTGCACTCACCTGGCTGGGCAATAGTCTGCTCGTGGCGACCTGCACCACCCTGGTCGCCGTCGCGGTTGCCGCGCCAGCCGCATACGCGTTGTCGCGGGCCCGCGGACGGCTCGTCTCTAGCTATTCGCTCCTGCTCTTCGTCGTGCAGTCGTTGCCGGTGATCGTGCTCGTGGTCCCGCTGTTCGTGCTCTTCGCAGGCGCCGGGCTCGTCGACTCGCTCGGCGGCCTCACGATCATCTACATCGGACTCTCGGTGGGCGTCGCGGTGTGGATGCTCACCTCCTATATCGACACGATCCCGGTTCGACTCGAAGAGTCCGCGTGGCTCGACGGATGTTCCGTGTTCAGCGGCTTCATCCGCATCGTGCTGCCCGGCTGCTGGCCCGGGATCATCTCGACCGCGATCTACTGCTTCCTGCTCACCTGGAACGACTATCTCGTCGCCATCGTGTTCCTCAAATCGAACTCGCTCTACACGCTCACCATCGGGCTGCAGTCAGCGCGCACGCCCGGCCTGATCCTTGTGATCGTGCTGCCGCCGTTGCTGCTCTTCGGTCTGTTGCACCGCTATTTCTCGGTCGGGGGCATCGCCGGCGCGCTGAGTGATCGCTGACCGTTGATCCGTGAAGTGCTCACTGCCGGTGATCGCACGTCGCGTCAAGGCCCGCGATGATGGCGTCCACGGTGCGCGCCGCGAGGTGATCCACCATGTCGCAAGGCGCATCCCGCAGCGGCCCTCTGAGGACGAGCTCCGCGAAGCCGTGCACAGCAGACCAGCACAGCCACTCGGCCCCGTCCCTTCTGGCCTCGCTCAGGGCGCCGGCAGCGACCATCGCATCGAGCGCATCCGTGAGCGCGACGAAGGGCCCCGGCGGCGGCGTCGCCACCGCCTCGCCCGTGCGCCATCCGAAGAACACGACGGAAAACCAACCCGGCTCGCGTCTCGCGAAGTCGATGTAGCCGAGCCCCACGGAGCGCAACCGCTCCAGCGCGCGGGTGCGCTCCGTGCCATTCACCGGCTCAGCGGGTGCCATGCCCTTCGCGACCCGCGCGAGAATCTCCACGGCCACCGCGGCGAGCAGCGCTTCGCGGTCGTCGAAATGCCGATAGGCCGCGTTGGCCGAGACTCCGACCCTGCGCGTCACGTCGCGAAGGACCAGAGAAGAGGGGCCGCCGATACGGGTCGCCTCGAGCCCGGCGTCCACCAGCGATGCGCGAAGGTCACCGTGGTGGTACGGACGCGTCGTCTGGGTCAACCTTGATCCTCTCCGGCAGGCCGAGTACCGTGGTGGAAACCGATGTTCACACTGTACACATAGGAGTGGAAGAAGACATGAGCACCCCACTGCCGCCGGTTGTCGACGCCGAGACGTGGCAACGAGAACTCGATGCGCTGCGCATGCGTGAGAAGGCCGCGACGCGCGAACTCGACGCGGTGGCGGCGCAGCGCCGTCGGATGCCCGCGCTGCGCATGCCGGACTACACGCTCGAGGGAGAGAACGGCCCGGTCAGCCTTGTCGACGTGTTCGACGGCGCGTCGCAGCTCATCGTCTACAACCACATGTGGTTCGACGACGAGGAGTGGCAGTGCCCGGGCTGCACTGGATTCACGTCGCAGTTCACCCGCTTCGAATTCTTAGAGCCCTATGACGCCCGATTCGTGATCGTCACGCAGGGCCCGATCGATCAGGCGCTCGACTACAAGCGACGAGTCGGCAACCGCATGACCTGGTATTCGACGGCGAACAGCGCGTTCGGAGCCGACGTCGGCGCTCCGAGTGGGGGAGGGTTCGCCGTCAACGTGTTCCTCCGCGACGGCGAGGCCGTCTACCGCACGTGGCACACGAACGGGAGAGGTACTGAGCAGCTCAGCCACACGTTCGCCCTGATCGACGTGTTGCCGTACGGCAGGCAGGAGGAGTGGCAGGATTCGCCGGAGGGATGGCCGCAGTCGCCGACCTACACCCGATGGACCTCATCGCAGGAGGTCGCCGCAGCATACGGACCTGCGGCCGACTGAGCCGTCGAAAAGGGCACGAGCCGACCTGCGCACCCGAGAGGATGCCGCGGATTGGCCCGTTGCCGTGCCCGGCCCTGTAGAATCGAAGGGTTCAGGAGTGCACCGTCGGCACTCGCAAGCCATCCGCACAATCCGTGCCCCTTTGCCATCGACCCGCGATGGTGGAGTCAGGGGTCGGAGCCGGTCTGAAGCCGGTCACGGGCGGCAGGAAAACGAGGTATTCATAATGTCAGACGTTCTCATCGACCGTCCAGAACTCGCCGGCCTCGGCCAGTACGAGTTCGGCTGGGCCGATTCAGACGCAGCAGGGGCGACAGCTCGTCGCGGACTTTCGGACCAGGTGGTTCGCGACATCTCCGCCCTCAAGAATGAGCCGGAATGGATGCTCCAGCGCCGCCTTAAGGCGCTGTCCATGTTCCAGCGCAAACCCATGCCGACCTGGGGCGCCGATCTCTCCGAGATCGACTTCGACAACATCAAGTACTTCGTGCGGTCGACCGAGAAGCAGGCCCAGACCTGGGACGACCTGCCGGACGACATCAAGAACACGTACGAGAAGCTCGGCATCCCCGAGGCGGAACGGCAGCGACTCGTCGGAGGCGTTGCGGCGCAGTACGAGTCCGAGGTCGTGTATCACCAGATTCGCGAGGACCTCGAGGCGCAGGGCGTCATCTTCATGGACACCGACACTGCTCTTCGCGAGCACCCGGAGTTCTTCGAGGAGTACTACGGCACGGTGATTCCGGCCGGCGACAACAAGTTCGCCGCCCTGAACACCGCCGTGTGGTCAGGCGGATCGTTCGTCTACGTTCCCAAAGGCGTCCACGTCGACATTCCGTTGCAGGCCTACTTCCGCATCAACACGGAGAACATGGGCCAGTTCGAGCGAACGCTCATCATCGCCGACGAAGACAGCTATGTGCACTACATCGAGGGCTGCACGGCCCCGATCTACAAGTCGGACTCCCTGCACTCGGCCGTTGTCGAGATCATCGTGAAGAAGGGCGCACGCGTGCGCTACACGACGATCCAGAACTGGTCGAACAACGTCTACAACCTCGTCACCAAGCGTGCGATCGCCCACGAGGGCGCGACGATGGAGTGGATCGACGGCAACATCGGCTCCAAGGTGACGATGAAGTACCCGTCGATCTTCCTGGCGGGGGAGCACGCGAAGGGCGAGACGCTCTCCGTGGCCTTCGCCGGTCCGGGCCAGCACCAGGACGCCGGCGCCAAGATGATCCATCTCGCGCCGTACACGCAGTCCTCGATCGTCTCCAAGTCGATCGCTCGCGGAGGCGGACGTGCCGGCTACCGCGGTGAGGTTCGGGTGGAGAAAGATGCCCACCACGCCGCGAACACGGTGCGCTGCGACGCGCTGCTGGTCGACACCATCTCGCGCAGCGATACCTACCCGTCCATCGACATCCGTGTCGACGACGTGCAACTCGGACACGAGGCGACGGTTTCCCGCGTCAGCGAGGAACAGCTCTTCTATCTGATGAGCCGTGGCATGCCGGAAGACGAGGCCATGGCCATGATCGTGCGAGGCTTCATCGAGCCGATCGCACGCGAACTTCCGATGGAATACGCGCTCGAACTCAACAAGCTCATTGAGATGGGCATGGAAGGATCCGTCGGTTAGTCATGACCATCACCGAGACAGAACCCACGTTCATCCCGGTCCAGACCCGTTCGGAGCGCTTCGCGTCGACAGACGTCGCGGACTTCGGCGCGGTCACCGGTCGTGAGGCGACCTGGCGGTATACGCCTGTCGCCCGCATCGCGCAGCTCTTCGAGCCTGGACTCGACGGATCCCGCTACGACACCGAGCTCACCGCAAGCGGGGGAGTGACAGCAGAGTGGGTGGGCCGCGACCATGCGCTGATCGGCGCGGCCGGCACACCGGAAGAGAAGGCATCCGCAAACGCCTGGAGTTCGTTCGACGAGGCTCTCCTCGTCACGGTCTCCGGCGACACCGGAGAGGCCGTGCTGTCGCGCTCCGGTCTGGGCGCCGGTGACCGCGCCGCACACACAGTTGTGCACGCACTCGCGGGCAGTAACGGCACCCTCGTGCTGCGCAACACGGGAGACGCCAGCCTCACCGAGAACATCGAGATCGTGCTCGAGCAGGGCGCGCAGTTCACGCTCGTCAGCGTGCAGGAGTGGACGGATGCCTCGCGGCACGTCTCGACGCACTTCGCGTCGGTCGGTCGCGACGCCCGTCTCAAGCACGTGACGGTCTCGCTCGGCGGCGGCTTCATCCGGTTGAACCCGGCCGTGCACCTTGCCGGGCCTGGCGCGGAGATCGAAGCGTACGGCGCCTACTTCGCGGATGCCGGCCAGTACATCGAGCACCAGGTGTACGTCTTCCACGACGAAAGCAACCAGCGCAGCCGCGTGACCTACAAGGGCGCGCTGCAGGGGGTATCCGCCCACACGGTCTGGATCGGCGACGTGCTCATCGGCCAGAGGGCCGTCGGCACCGATAGCTACGAGCAGAACCGCAACCTGGTGCTCACCGAGGGTGCGCGCGCCGACTCGGTGCCGAACCTCGAGATCGAGATCGGCGACATCGTCGGAGCTGGTCACGCGAGCGCGACCGGACGCTTCGACGACGAACAGCTGTTCTACCTGCAGTCTCGTGGCATCACCGAAGACGAGGCACGTCGCCTCGTCGTGCGCGGATTCCTCATCGAGATCGTGCAGCAGATCGGTTCGCCGGCGCTCGAGGAGCACCTGCACGACGCGATCGAGGCGGAGCTCTCCGGAGTGGAACGGTGAGCGCGGAGCGCGTCTGCCCAGCCGCCGAATTGGTGGCGAACGAGCCAAGGCGGGTGGTGGTCGGTGGTGTGCCGATCGCACTCGTCAGGGACTCGGCCGGCGACATCCACGCCATCGGTGACACCTGCACACACGGCGACATCTCGCTGTCCGAGGGCTTCGTCGAGGGCGAAGCGATCGAATGCTGGGCGCACGGCTCGCAGTTCTCACTTGCGACCGGAAAGCCCCTCAACCTGCCGGCATATGAGCCGGTCCCCGTTTTCACCGTCGAGCTCATCGACGGAGACGTCTTCATCGACCCGACTACCACGAAAGCCATCTGAGCCATGTCCACACTCGCCATCCGCGACCTGCACGTCACCGTCGAGACCGATCAGGGCACCAAGGAGATCCTCCGCGGTGTCGACCTGACCATCAACACCGATGAGATCCACGCCATCATGGGCCCGAACGGGTCAGGCAAGTCCACGCTCGCCTACACGATCTCCGGCCACCCCAAGTACAAGGTGACGCGCGGCAGCATCGAGCTCGACGGGAAGAGCGTGCTCGCGATGACCGTCGACGAGCGCGCTCGTGCCGGCCTCTTCCTCGCCATGCAGTATCCAGTCGAGATCCCCGGCGTGACCAACACGAACTTCCTTCGCACGGCCAAGACGGCCATCGAAGGGGAGGCTCCTTCCATCCGCAACTGGACCAAGGACGTCAAGGCGGCCATGGACAACCTGAAGATGGACTCGTCGTTCGCCGCCCGCAACGTGAACGAGGGCTTCTCCGGCGGTGAGAAGAAGCGCAACGAGATTCTGCAGCTCGAGCTGTTGAAGCCGAAGTTCGCCGTGCTCGACGAGACCGACTCCGGACTCGACATCGACGCGCTCAAGATCGTGTCGGAGGGCGTCAACCGTGCTCACGACAACACCAAGCTGGGCGTGCTGCTGATCACGCATTACACGCGCATCCTGCGCTACATCAAGCCCGACTTCGTGCACGTGTTCGTCGCCGGTCGTGTGGCGGAGGAGGGCGGCCCCGAGTTGGCCGAGCAGCTGGAAGAAGAGGGCTACGTGCGCTTCGTCACCGACGGCGAAGACGACACGGATGCCGTCCTGCCCGACGACGCGCCCGCAAGCGTAGGCTGATTTCATGGCTTCCACGCTCGCTCCCACCCTCTACGACCAGGTCGAAGAGGCGCTGAAGGACGTCATGGACCCCGAGCTCGGCGTCAACATCGTCGACCTCGGACTGATCTACGACCTTGCATGGGACGAGGAGAACGATGCCCTCGTCATCTCGATGACGCTGACCAGCGCCGGATGCCCGCTCACCGACGTGCTCGAAGACCAGACCGCCGAATCGCTTGACGGGGTCGTAGAGCGATTCCGCATCAACTGGGTGTGGATGCCGCCGTGGGGCCCCGAGCGCATCACCGAAGACGGCCGCGACATGATGCGCGCCCTCGGTTTCGCTATCTGAGTTGTCTTGCGCGCCGGTCCTTGTCCGGCGCGCCGCGGTTGGCTATGCGCATGGTCGCGTACGGCGCCGGCGAAGCCGCCGCCTCGCAGAGCGGGTCACGTCTCAGAGACATGCGCCGGTCTCCACCCAGCGCCGCCATCCCCACGCCAGCTGCTCCGCACGCGAGATTGCGTTTCAACTGCAGAAATTGCGCTTCCGGGCTTGGGCTATTCGCCAGTTCTGCAGTTGAAACGACATCCGGAGGCCGGCAGTGGTGGAGCGGCGGGGCAGCGGAGCGGCGCAGCAGCGCAGCAGCAGAACAACACAGAGCAGCGCAGCGCGCAACGAGCAACGCAACGCGCGCCGTCAGGCCTCCGCCTTGCCCAGGCGCCAGTAGCCCATGAAGGCGACGGCCCTGCGGTCGACACCGTGGCCCGACACCAGGTGTCTGCGCAGTGCCTTGATCGCCCCCGCTTCTCCGGCGAGCCAGGCGTAGAGCGGCGCGCTCTTCAGCGCTGCCCCACCCTTCGCCGTGCGCGGCACCTCCCAGATGAGGTCCGTGTCGAGCTCCTCGACCTCTGCGCCGCGGCCGGCAGGTGCGAGTTCTGCGACAGCGCGCTGCACCGCCGCAACCAGATGGTCATGCCGCTCGGCGCTGCCACGTGAAGCGACCCGGTAGTCGAATCCCGGGTGGCGGGGGAGGTAGCGAGCGTCGTCGGCATGCGGCACTTCGAGCACGACGACGCCACGGGCATCCTGCGGCAGTTGCTCGAGGATGACCGCGATGGCGGGCGCGGCCGTCTCGTCGCCCGCCAGCAGATAGCTCTCGGTTCTCGCCGGCGGCACGAAGTCGACGCCGAGGCTGACGCCGCTGTTGTGGGCCGTCGGGCCGTAGATGAGCACCTCGTCACCGACCTCGGCACCCGCGATCCACGCGGACGCAGGGCCGATCACATCGTGCGTCACCATATCGATGTCCACCTCGCACAGCTCATTGCGCACGGCTCGCGTGGTGTAGGTGCGGAACGGCGGCCGGGCATCCTCCGGCAGCTCCCGCCAGATCGCATACCAGTCCTCGGCGCTCGGCATGGTGTCGAGGCCGGCGGTCGCCGTCGGGAAGATCACCTTGATGCGCTGGTCGTAGCCCGGGTCGCCGTAGGCGGCCAGATCATTTCCGGTAAACGTGAAGCGGCGGAAGCTTGGGGTCACGTTGCTGATCGCGGCGACCCTGGCTCGGAAGAATCGCACTGTCTCAGCTGGCATCGAACGCTCCAGCCTGCTCGAGCTCGGCATCCAGCACGTGATGCCGCCCGCGGGGGAGTACAAGCGGCGCACCGGATACCGGGTCGGGGATCACCGTGCAGTCCAGGTCGAAGACCGTTCGGATGAGTTCGCTCGTCATCACCTCGGCAGGTGGTCCGCTTGCGACGATGCGCCCTTCGCGCATCGCGAAGACGTGATCCGCGTACCGCGCGGCGAGATTCATGTCGTGAAGCACCATCAGGATCGTGGTTCCCCTTTCCTGATTCAGGTCGGCGAGCAGGTCGAGCACCTCGATCTGATGTGCGACATCGAGATAGGTGGTCGGCTCGTCCAGCAGCAGCACGTCGGTCTCCTGGGCGAGCGCCATGGCGATCCAGGCGCGCTGCCGTTGTCCGCCGGAGAGTTCGTCGACGGGCCGATCGGCCAGCTCGGTGGTCCCGGTTGAGGCCAACGCGCGCGCGACCGATTCGTAGTCGCCCTCGCTCCACCTCGCCAGGAACTTCTGGTGCGGATGCCTGCCCCTGCCCACGAGATCGGACACCGCGATTCCCTCCGGCGCCGTCGGCGACTGGGGGAGCAGCCCCAGCGTGCGGGCGATCTCCTTCGTCGGCAGCTCGCGCAACGATGTGCCGTCGAGCAGCACCTGGCCGGACTTCGGAGCGACGATGCGCGCGAGCGCACGCAGCAGCGTGGATTTGCCGCAGCCGTTCGCACCGACGATGGCAGTGATCTGTCCTGATGGCACGACGAGATCGAGGCCCTCGACGATCGTGCGGTCGCCGTAGGCGAGGGTCAGAGCATCGGCGGCGAGTGTGTGCGACGGAGTCACAGGGATCCTCCCGTACGGTTCATCCTGGTGAGGAGCAAGACGAGGTAGGGCGCGCCGAGCACGCCCGTGATGACGCCGACCGGGTAACGGCCGTCGAAAGCGAACTGGCCGATCAGGTCGGACAGCATGACGAGCAGCGAGCCGACGAGTCCGGCCGGCAACAGGGGAGAGCCTCCTGCGCCGACGAGGCGAGTGGCGATCGGCCCGGACATGAATGCGACGAAGGCGATCGGACCGGCGGCCGACGTGGCGATCGCCAGCAGCGCGACCGCGGCGATGATCGCCAGCAGGCGCGTGCGCGAGACGCGCACGCCGAGAGCCGTCGCGGAATCGTCGCCGAGCCGAAGAGTACTCAACGAACGCCCCTGGGAGAGCAGCAGCGGCACCAGCACGAGGCTCGCGACGGCGAGCGGAAGAACGCTCGACCACTCTGCGCCGTTCAGACTTCCCGTGAGCCACCGCATCGCCGTCTGCAAATCCCACGCCGCGGCACGGGAGAGCACATACGAGATGATGCTCTCGAGCATCGCCGCAACACCGATGCCGATCAGGATCAGGCGCGTTCCACCGAAGCCTCCGCGGTTCGACAGCAGATAGATCACGGCCGCGGTGACGAGGGCGCCGCACAGCGCGAGCAGCGAGACGGCGGTGCCGTCGAGCGACAGCACGATGATTCCGAACACGGCCGCCGCGCTAGCACCGGAGCTGATGCCGATGACATCAGGTGAGGCGAGCGGATTGCGCAGCATGGTCTGAAACGTGATGCCCGCAATGCCGAACGCGAATCCGGCGAGAAGGCCGAGGCTGGCGCGAGGCAGGCGCAGATCTCCGACCGTGAAGGATGCTCCTGGCACCGTCTGCCCGAAGATCACCCTGGTGACGTCGCCGAGGCCGTAGAAGGTCTGGCCGATCATCAGGGTGGCGAAGAAGACCGCGACCACGGCGATCACGAGTACCGCGATGACGAGGCCGCGGTGGCGCATCCGCTTCCTGCGACCGGCGACGATCGTGCGCACCTCGGACGGTGAGGCGAGCATGCCCGCGCTCACAGTTCACGCACCTTCTGGCGTCGCACGATCCAGATGAAGAACGGCGCCCCGATGACGGCGGTCACGATGCCGACGTCGATCTCGGAAGGACGCGCAACGAGCCGTCCGACGACATCGGCCATGACGAGGAGCGCGCCGCCACCGAGCGCGCTGAACGGCAACAGCCAACGGTGGTCTGTGCCGACCAGCAGCCTGCAGATGTGAGGGACGACGAGCCCGACGAAGCCGATGGGACCCGCGATCGCTGTGGCAGCGCCGCACAGGATGACGGCGCCCGCCGCGGAGATCAGACGCGAGCGCAGCACGTTCACCCCGAGCCCCGTCGCCAGTTCGTCGCCGAGCGCGAGCGAGTTCATGCCCCTGGACATCACAAGGCAGACGACTGCCCCGACCACGAGAATCGGCGCGATGACCGCGATGCGATCCCAGGTCGCACCGCCGACGCCGCCGATCTGCCAGAACCGAAACGACTCGACAACGTCGACGCGGGGGAGCAGCACAGCGCTCACGAGCGACGCGAATGCCGCCGAGATCGCGGCACCCGCCAACGCGAGCTTCAACGGAGATGCGCCGCCACCGCCGAGCGACCCGATCAGATAGACGAAGACTGCGGCGACCGCGGCACCCGCGATCGCGACGACCAGGTAGGTGTACGGCGACGACATGCCGAAGAAGGCGATGCCGATCACGACCGCGAGCGCCGCACCGCTCGAGACGCCAAGGATGCCCGGATCGGCCAGCGGATTGCGTGTGACCGCCTGCATCGTCGTGCCCGACATCGCCAACGCCGCGCCGACGAGCAGTGCGAGAACCGTGCGTGGGACGCGCGCGACGACGGCCGCCCGAGCCACCGTGCTCGTGTCACCGCCGAGCCCAGCGAGGATGTCGTGCATCGACACCGCACGCACGCCGAACGCAACAGAGGCGGCGCAGAGCGCCACGATCACAACCACCAGCACAACGATCCAGATCAGGCGCAGGGCCGCCGACCGCCGCAACGGGGCGACGTTCGACGGCGCGGCGCGCACGTCGGTGACGGACAACCGGGTCAGCCCAGTGACTTCGCCAGCAGAGCGAAGTAGTCGTCGATTCCCCAGCCGATCGACAGAGCCGAGGGGTTCGCCGATGCGGCCAGCGGTGTGGCGTTCTTGAGCACTGCGATGTGTCCGGCCGCGATCGCCGGGATCTTGGAGAGCAGCGGGTCGGCCTGCAGTTCCTTGATCATGGCATCCGCGTCGTCGCCGTACGTGACGAACAGATCGACGTCGTCGAATCGGTCGGCCTGCTCGGAGCTCACCGTGACGTAGTACTCGTCGGTCTTCTTCGACTCCTCTTTCACGACCGTCGGCGTCGGCAGCCCCAGGTCCTCGAGGAATCCGGGACGCGTGTCATGGCTCGTGTAGAAGCCGATCTTGCTGTGATCCTTCGGGTCGATGTACGAGAACAAGATCTTCTTGCCATCCAGCACGGAGTACTTAGCCAGCGAGGCCTTCACCTCGGCGTGAAGCTTCGTGATCAGGGCCTTGCCCTCAGCCTCGAGCCCGATCGCCTTGGAGTCCATCAGAATCGTGTCCTCGTACGACGTACCCCATGCGACGTCGGGGTAGGCGATCGTCGGCGCGATCTTGGAGAGCGTCTGGTACTCCTCCTTCGTCAGCCCCGAGTAGGCGGCGAGGATCACGTCGGGACGCGAGTTCGCAACCGCCTCGAAGTCGATCCCGTCTGTCTCGTCGAACAGTGCCGGCGTCTTCGCCCCAAGACTCTTCAACTGGTCTGCCACCCACGGGTATACGCCGTCGCCGTTGTCACCCCAGGTCGCCTTCGCCATTCCGACCGGAACGACACCCAGTGCGAGCGGCACTTCGCCGTTCGACCAGGCAACCGTCGCCACGCGCTTCGGCTTCGACTCGATGGTCGTCGATCCGTAGACGTGCTTGATGGTCACGGGGAAGGCCGCGTCGGAGGACGAACCGCCGGATCCGACCGTGGCTTCGGCGTTCGTGGAGCCGGAGCACCCGGTCAGGAGCAGTGCAACGGCGGTCAGCGCGGCTGCTGCAGTGGCGAGGACGGTGCGTCGGGGCACGGAGATCTCCCATTCGTTCGAGTTAGGTAAGGCAACCCTAACAGAGCTGAAAGGACTCACAGGCCGTGCACGTCGGATACCCTTGACGGGCGCCATCGCGCACCACACCCACCTTTTGAGCAGAACTGGACAACGCCTGTGCTCGCCGTGCACGACCTCGAGATCCGCGTCGGCGCACGCACCCTGATGTCAGGAGTGTCGTTCCGCGTCGCCGCTGGAGACAAGATCGGTCTTGTCGGTCGCAACGGTGCTGGAAAGACCACGCTGACCAAGGTTTTGGCGGGGGATCTGCTCCCCAGCGACGGCCGTGTCGAGCGCTCGGACAAGCTCGGCTACCTCCCTCAGGACCCACGCACCGGCGACCCCGACATGCTCGCGCGCACGCGCATTCTGGATGCCCGAGGGCTCGGCTCGCTCGCGATCGGCATGCACGAGGCATCCTTGGAAATGGCTTCGGACGACGCGGATGCCGCGGCGAAGGCGATGCGACGCTACGCGAACCTGACAGAGCGCTTCGAGTCGCTCGGCGGCTATTCGGCAGAGGCAGAGGCCGCGTCGATCGCCCACAACCTGTCGCTGCCGGATCGCATCCTCGACCAGCCGCTGCGCACCCTCTCCGGCGGTCAGCGCCGCCGCATCGAGCTCGCGCGCATCCTGTTCTCCGACGCGGAGACCATGATCCTCGATGAGCCGACCAACCACCTCGACGCCGACTCAGTGCTCTGGCTGCGCGACTTCTTGAAGAGCTACAAGGGCGGGCTGATCGTGATCAGCCACGACATCGAAATCGTGGGGGAGACCGTCAACAAGGTCTTCTACTTGGACGCCAACCGCCAGGTGATCGACATGTACAACATGGGCTGGAGAGCCTATCTCGCCCAACGCGCCTCCGACGAGGAGCGTCGCAAGAAGGAAAGGGCGAACGCCGAGAAGAAGGCCTCGGTTCTGCAGTTGCAAGCCGCGAAGTTCGGCGCGAAGGCGACGAAGGCGGCAGCGGCCCACCACATGGTCGCGCGCGCCGAGAAGCTGCTCTCCGGCCTCGACGAGGTGCGACAGGACGACCGCGTCGCGAAGCTGCGTTTCCCGACGCCTGCTCCGTGCGGGCGTACGCCGATCATGGCATCCGACCTGTCCAAGAGCTACGGATCGCTCGAGATCTTCACCGCCGTCGACCTCGCGATCGATCGCGGATCGAAGGTGGTCATCATCGGACTGAACGGTGCTGGCAAGACGACGCTGCTGCGAATCCTTGGCGGGGTCGACGTGCCGGACACCGGAGCCATCGAGCCCGGCCACGGCCTCCGAATCGGCTACTACGCGCAGGAGCACGAGACCATCGATGTCGCCCGCTCGGTGCTGCAGAACATGGTCTCGAGCTCACCGAACCTGACGGAGACCGAGGCGCGCAGGGTGCTCGGCTCGTTCCTCTTCACTGGCGACGACGTGCACAAGCCGGCCGGCGTTCTCTCCGGCGGGGAGAAGACCAGACTGGCGCTGGCCATGATCGTGGTCTCCGGCGCCAATGTGCTGCTACTCGACGAGCCGACGAACAACCTCGATCCGGCGAGCCGCGAGCAGATCCTGGATGCCCTCGCGCACTACGAGGGCGCCGTCGTTCTCGTCTCGCACGACCCTGGCGCGGTGGAGGCATTGAATCCGGAACGGGTGCTCATCCTGCCCGACGGCGTCGAGGACCACTGGAACGCGGACTACGCGGACCTGATCGCGCTCGCCTAGTTCGTGCGCCGTCGGCGTGTCATGACTTCTCCTTGCCTTCTCATTCGAACAGTGTTAGAACTATTCAAACAGTGTTAGAACAGGGGTGATCACGTGTCTCCGGCGCAACGGATCGACAAGGCCGACATCGTGTCGGCCGCTTTCGACGTGCTCGATAACGAGGGCATCGACAAGCTGACCATGCGCAACCTCGCTTCCCGGCTCGGGGTGCAGGCCGCCGCGCTGTACTACCACGTCGGGGGTCGAGGGGATCTGCTCCGCCTGGTCTCAGAGCAGGTGGTCGCGGAGGCCACGGCCGGTGTGGACGGTGCGCGGGAGTGGCGGGCACTCTGCACGGATGTCTGCACTCGCTTACGCGAAACGCTCAGGGCACATCCTGGTGCCGCGCACATCGTCGCGGTGCAGGAAGTATCGCCCGAGGCGTTCGAGCGATTCGTTCCCCTCGTACTGACCTCGTTCCACACGGGGCTCGACATCGACGACGCCGATGCGCTCTACCTGATGCAATCCCTCTACGTGCTCGTCACGGGGCTCGGGCTGGCCGAATTCGGGGATGCGCCGGCCCCACCGGCTGCTGCGCGTGCCTACTACGACGCGTGGTTCACGCTCTCGGTCGAGACCTTTCTCGACGGCATTCTGCACCGCTACCGCCGCTGAATCGGCACTGACTCTTCTCGCGCGCCGTCGGCGCGGGTCCGCTCGTCCCCGAAAGGTGATACCGCCATGTCTCTTGCAGCCCTGATCCTGATGACCGTTGCCCTGGTGTACTTCGTCGTGACGACGACGTTCGACCTCTACCCGTTCAACAACACTCGAGACGCGACGTCGTCCGAAAAGCGAACCGAGGTTGCGGTCAACGCACCGGTCATCGCGGTGCCCATCGTGTTGCTGCTCTGCGCGCAAGCGTTCGGGCTGCCGTGGCCTGCGTACATCGGCGGAGGCGTCGAACTGCTGGTCGCCGTCGGTGGTCTGCTTCTGTGGTGGGCGCCGTACCTCACGGGCGTCACCATGCCCTGGGCGACAGCGGGAACCGGACTCAGCTGGAGCGAGCTGCACGCACGTACCTACGCACACACGATCATCGTGCTGCCGCGCATCAGCGATCGGCCGCGCCCGAACCTGGAGCACATGATTCTGCACACGCTGTTCATCGCGGCGGGCATCTTCGCGATTCTGGCCGGAACGACGATCTGATCACCGCTAGCCGTCATCGTCCAAACTGCTCACCTCGAGCGGGAAGTCACGAGACGACAGGAAACCGCGCAGGAACTCGACGTGCTCGTCGCAGGCCAGCCAGGTCTTGCGCCGATCTTCGGAATGGATGCGCGGATTGCGCCAATCGATCCGCCAACTCGCGCCCTTGCGGCATCCGGCCCGTGAACAGGTCAGAACCTCGGGCTCGCCGCCCAACGCGTCGAGCAACGTCATGACGCCGGCTTGTCCTCGCCGTCTTCCGAGCCGCCGTCGGTCCGCTGCGTCGGGGGAGTGACGGGCACGATGGCACCAGGACGCTGCGGCTCTCCTCCACTCGGGCGTACCGCGTTCGCGATCACGACCGCGAAGTACGGCAAGAAGATGGCACCGGCCGCAGGGATCAGCAGCCACCATCCGCGCACCCAGATGAGCGAGACGATGCACAGCACCCGAATGGACATCATCACCGTGTACTCGAGCATGCGACCGCGGCGCTCGTCGGCTGGGGCGCGCGGCAGCGACGTGATCGAATCGTGTTTCATCGGTGCGGCTCCTGGAGTAGCGGGTGGCGAGGGCCATCCACACCCCAAGACTACGTGCCTTGCACCGGGTCAGACCGATGCGGGGCGGGACCGCCATCGGCCGGACTCTAGACTGAATTCCGTTTGCATTCGCCCGACCACGAGGACTGACCCATGACGACGCCCCGAACTGTTCTCATCACCGGAGGGAACCGCGGAATCGGCCGCGCCATCGCCGAGGAATTCATCGCTCAAGGACACCGGGTGGCCGTGACTGCCCGCAGCGGCGAGGGGCCGATCGGTTCTCTGACCGTGCGCGCCGACGTGACAGACAGCGACCAGGTGGATGCCGCATTCTCTGCCGTCGAGGCGGAGCTCGGCCCGGTCGAGGTGGTGGTGGCGAACGCCGGCATCACGCGCGACACCCTTCTCATGCGCATGAGCGACGACGACTTCGACTCCGTCGTCGACACCAATCTCGGCGGATCGTTTCGCGTGGTCAAGAGGGCGTCGAAGGGCATGCTCAAGGCACGCTTCGGCCGTGTCATCCTGATCGCCAGCGTTGCCGGCCTGATGGGCTCTCCTGGCCAAGTCAACTACGCAGCCTCGAAGGCCGGCCTCGTCGGCATCGCCCGCTCGCTCACCCGCGAGCTCGGAGCAAGGGGGATCACCGCCAACGTCGTCGCGCCGGGGTTCATCGAGACCGACATGACAGCCGAGCTCCCGGAGGAGAAGCAGACCGAGTACAAGAAGTCCATTCCGGTCGGCCGCTACGGAACGGCATCCGAGGTCGCCAAGGCCGTCGCATGGCTCGCCTCCGACGACACCTCCTACATCTCGGGGGCTGTGCTCCCCGTCGACGGCGGCATGGGAATGGGTCACTAGGCAGACGCCGACATCCGCCGTGCCGGGGTCGATCTCCAGCAAGGCGGGCTAACGTCGAGCACGATGAAAGGACCGAGCACGGCTACCTCGACGCCCGGAACCGGTGCACTCGCACGCCGGAACGCCGAGCTTTCGCGTCGCACCGCAGTTGGTGGCGTCGCCAAGCCGGCCGCCGTTTACGACACGGTCACCGAGGGCCTCAGCGGATGGCAGTTCCTGCGCACGGGGCGCTGGATCGGGTATTTCGCGATCGCCGTAGCCTTCGCCCTGGTCTGCTCCGCCCTCGCACTCTGGCAGTTCGACAGGGGTCAGGGAGCCTCGCAGGACAACCATCTCTACGCCGCGAACTTCGCGGCACCGGCGGTTGCGTTGACGACGGCCCTGCCGACGAGGTCCGCCTACGCTTCGGATCAGATCTGGCGGCGGGTGAAGATGAGCGGCACCTGGGATGCCTCGCATCAGTATTACGTGCGCAACAGCATCCGCAGCGGCAACACCGGCTTCCAGGTGGTCACGGCGCTGAAGATCACCACGGGCGGAACGTTCCTGATCGATCGCGGCTGGATCGCGGCATCCTCGAAGGACACGACGGTTCCAGCCGAACGACCTGCACCGCCGACCGGGGTCATCGACGTCGTCGCCCGCCTTCAACCGAGCCAGGCGAAACGAGGCGAGGGCGGAGTTCAGAACGCACAGATCGAGTCGGTCGATCTCGACGAGTTGGCACCGGTGGTCGGCAGCGACGTCTACTCGGCGGCCTGGGGCGTGATCGTCTCGCCCAGCTCGACCGGGCAGGGCCTGGCGCGCGTTCAAGCCTCGCCGCCGGCCGAGGGCGTCGGCTACCACTACTCGTACGTCATCCAGTGGGTCCTGTTCGCCTTCATCGGTTTCTTCATGCTCTGGCGTGGTGCCGTCCGCGAGTTTCGTCGCATCAACATCGACGATCCGGAAGAGCAACGCAGAGAAGAGACCCGCGTCCGCAAGGCGGCCACGAAGGCATTCACCGACGAGGAGACCGAAGACGAGGCGCTCGACGGCTTCATACCGCTCAGCCGGTGGGTTCCGCGAGCCGGCGCAGCCATGGGGGCCGGCGCCCCTGCGCGTCCTGCCCTGACCGGTACGCCGATCCCGTTCGACTCCGGGGCCGATGCTGCGGCCGACGGCAAGCCGGCGACGGAGCGCGAGACCGAGCGTGGGATCGAGCAGCGGCCGGACGAGGTGTACGTGATCGACGACGACGGAGCGCCTGACGCGGACGATCCGAAGTCCGAAGACGCCGGTGCCTGACGAGCCTCAGCCGCGAAGACCGAGCAGTGGCAGCACCTGGGAGAGATCACGCGTGTCGACCGAGACGCTCGCGCCGCTTCTCACCGCGGGCTTTGCGCAGAATGCGACCGACAGCGCCGACGTTCGCATCATGGCGAGGTCGTTCGCACCGTCTCCGATTGCGACGGTTCTCGTGAGCGGAACACCGGCATCCGTTGCCCACTCGCGCAACGTCTGTTCCTTCGCCGCCGCATCGATCACGGGCCCGTCCACCCGGCCGGTGAGGACACCGTCGACGATCTCGAGCCTGTTGGCCCGCCAGCGATCGAGCCCGAGTTTCGCAGCGAGCGCGTCAACGAGCTCGTGGAAGCCCCCTGAGACCACGCCGACGAGTCCTCCTGCGGCGTGAACACCCGCGACGAGCTCGGGAACGCCGTCCGTGACACGGATGCGCCCTGCGACCTCGTCGAACACCGACTCGTTCAGCCCGGCAAGGGTCGCGACCCGTTCCGTGAGGCTCTGCCCGAAGTCGAGTTCACCGCGCATGGCGCGCCCGGTGATCTCGGCAACCATCGATCGCGAGCCAGCGTGCTCGGCGAGCAACTCGATGACCTCGTCATGGATCAGGGTGGAGTCCACATCGAGCACCACGAGGAAACGGGCGGACGAAGCGGGCTCTGCTGTGCTCATGGAACGACGTGGACTCCCTTGCCGACCACGGTGAGGCCGGACGGTGTGACGGTGAAGCCGCGGGCGCGATCGCGCTCAGGGTCGACGCCGATCTTCGCACCCTCGGTCACGACGACGTCCTTGTCGAGGATAGCCCGGCCGACGAAGGCGTTCGGCTCGATGATCGCCCGGTCGAAGATGACGGAATCGACCACGTGCGCACCCGACTCGACCTTCGCCCACGGTCCGAGCACGCTGCGCTCCAAGTGGGCGCCGCTGATCACGGAACCCAGCGACACGATGGAGTCGATCGTCGTTCCGATCGCACCGCGCACGTCGCGAACGAGCTTCGCGGGAGGGGAGTTGAGCTGCTGGCTGAAGATCGGCCATGCATCGTTGTAGAGGTTGAAGATCGGCAGAGCGGAGACCAGGTCTTGATGAGCCTCGAAGAAGGAGTCGATCGTTCCGACATCGCGCCAGTAGTAGCGGTCGCGGTCGGTCGAACCCGGCACGTCGTTGCGACGGAAGTCGTAAACACCGGCCTCGGCACGGGACACGAAGTCGGGAATGATGTCGCCTCCCATGTCGTGGTTCGAGTCGGGACGCTCTCCGTCGCGCTGCACCCCCTCGATGAGCGCCTGCGCGTCGAAGACGTAGTTGCCCATGGATGCCAGCACCTCGTCGGGCGCATCGGGAAGCCCGATCGGATCGGACGGCTTCTCACGGAACGCCGAGATGAGCTCCGGATTGCTCGGGTCGACCTCGATCACCCCGAACTGGTCTGCCATCGAGATGGGCTGCCTGATGGCCGCGACTGTCGCAGCGGCACCCGAGGCGATGTGCGCGTCGATCATCTGGGCGAAGTCCATGCGGTACACGTGATCGGCGCCGACCACGACGACGATGTCGGGCTTCTCGTCACGGATCAGGTTGAGGCTCTGCAGGATGGCGTCTGCCGATCCCGAGAACCAGCGCTTGCCGAGTCGCTGCTGCGCCGGAACCGAGGCGATGTAGGAGCCGAGCAGGCCGGAGAGGCGCCAGGTCTGCGACACGTGCCGATCGAGACTGTGCGACTTGTACTGGGTCAGCACGACGATCTGGCGCAGCGCGGAATTGACGAGATTCGTCAGCGCGAAGTCGATCAAACGGTACTGGCCGCCGAACGGCACGGCGGGCTTGGCCCGATCCGCCGTCAACGGCATCAGCCGCTTGCCTTCGCCGCCCGCCAACACGATGCCGAAGATCTTCTTGCCCGCCATGACACCAACAGTAGAGCCGCCGCAGGTCGCCGACCAGCAGGGACTCGAACCCCGTCCGGGTCAGGCGCAGATCCTTCCGGGATGCCGTAGCGTCGATCTCATGCGCGTGGACCTCTTGACCCGTGAATACCCGCCGGACATCTATGGCGGAGCCGGCGTGCACGTCACCGAACTTGTCGCATCCCTGCGCCGGTCGATCGAGGTCCAGGTGCGCTGTTTCGGCGCACAGCGCGATGAGGCCGACACCACCGGGTACGCCGTTCCCGAACTGCTCGCCGGGGCCAATGCCACGCTCGGAACCCTCGGCGTGGATCTGCAGTTCGCGCAGGCGGTCGAGGGGGCGAACCTCGTGCACTCGCACACCTGGTACGCGAATCACGGCGGGCGGCTGGCGCAGCTGCTGCACGGCATCCCGCACGTCGTCACCGCGCACAGCCTCGAACCGCTGCGGCCATGGAAGGCTGAGCAGCTCGGCGGGGGATACCGCGTGTCGAGTTGGGTGGAACGCGAGGCGTACGAGGCGGCGGATGCCGTCATCGCGGTGAGCGAGGGGATGCGCCGCGACATCCTGCGGGTCTACCCGAATGTCGATCCGGCACGCACGCAGGTGATCTACAACGGCATCGACCTCGAGCGCTGGCAGATCGTCGACGATCCCGATCTGGTGCGCTCGCTGGGCGTCGACCCCGATCGGCCGACGGTCATCTTCGTCGGCCGCATCACCCGGCAGAAGGGCCTGCCGTACTTTCTGCGCGCGGCCGCCGCTCTGCCTCCCGACGTGCAACTCGTGCTCTGCGCCGGAGCACCGGACACTGCCGAGATCATGGCCGAGGTGACGGAGCTGGTGCGCGAACTGCAGCGCTCCCGTGACGGCGTGATCTGGATCGACCGCATGCTGCCGCAGCCCGAGCTCGCCGCGTTGCTCAGCGCAGCAACCGTGTTCGCCTGCCCGTCGATCTACGAGCCGCTGGGAATCGTCAACCTCGAGGCGATGGCATGCGGGCTGCCCGTGGTGGGGACGGCAACCGGCGGCATCCCCGAGGTCGTCGAAAACGGGGTGACCGGCAGACTCGTGCCCATCGAGCAGGCTGCAGACGGCACCGGAACCCCGCTGAATCCCGAGCGATTCGTCTCCGACATGGCTGAGGCGCTCCTGGCAGTCGTCTCCGACCGGCAGCGAGCACACGAACAGGGAGCGGCG
>DASZMW010000314.1:0-3437 GCA_035551735.1 Humibacter sp.
TCGAGAGCCACGTCGCTGTGACCGTCGTCGCTGTCGTCTGGATTGAGCGGCAGCGGCGAGGACGCCAGGGTGTGCCCCGCCAGGCGCGGAAGCGTGAGCCGGAACTGCGCACCCCTCCCCCGCTCACCCCACGCCTGCAGCCAGCCGTCGTGCAAGCGCGCGTCCTCGAGACTGATCGCGAGGCCGAGGCCGGTTCCGCCGGTGAGGCGGCTGCGCGACGGATCGCCGCGCCAGAATCGGTTGAACACGAGACCGGCCTCGCCCGGACGAAGCCCCACACCGTGGTCACGCACCGTGACCGCGGCACAGTCGTCGTCGAAGGCGATGGTGATCTCGATCGGTTTGCCCTCGCCGTGGTCGAGGGCATTGCCCAGCAGGTTGCGGATGATGCGCTCCACCCGGCGGGCATCCATGTCGACGTCGACCGACTCCACCGGCTCGGTGACGATGATTTCACTGCCGTGCCGCTCGGCGAGAACCCGGTTCGCCTCGACTGTCGAACGCACCAGAGAGCGAAGGTCGGCCGTCTCGGACTCAAGTCTCGCGACCCCCGCGTCGTAGCGCGAGATCTCGAGCAGATCACCGAGCAACGCCTCGAAGCGGTCTAGTTGGGTATGTAGCAGCTCCGCCGAACGCCCCAGTTCAGGCGGGAACTCTCCACGGTTCGCATGCAACAACTCCGAGGCCATCCTGATCGTCGTCAGGGGGGTTCGCAGCTCGTGAGAGACGTCGCTGGTGAAGCGCCGCTGGAGCCGAGACAGATCTTCAAGGCGGCGGATCTGGCGTTGGAGACTTCCTGCCATGTCGTTGAACGACTGCCCGAGGCGGGCGATGTCGTCGGTGCCGTGCACCTTGATGCGCTGGGAGAGGTCTCCCGCGGCCAGGCGACCGGCCGTCTGGGCCGCAACCCGCACAGGCCGCACTACTTGCCGCGTGACGAGAAGCGCGATGCCCAGCACGAGCAGCACGAGCGCCAGTCCTGACAGCAGGACGGTCCGCTGCACCAGAGCAATCGTCTGCTCCTCGTTGGTCAACGGGAACAGGTAATACAGCTCGAACAGGCCGGTACGGGCCTGCACCGGTTCGCCGACGATCAGGCCGGGGACCAGCGCGCCACCGAGCGTCGTTCGAACCGGTGCGTACTGCAGGGCAAGGTTGTTCTGCTGCACGAGCTTGCGCAGCCCCGTCGGGATCGGCGTCGCCGTCCCAGGGTCTGTGCTGTCCGATGATGCCGACTCGATCGCGATGGTGAACAGCCCGGCACTGTTCCCCCGGGCGGTGAGATCTTGCTTGATGAGCAACTGCGCCGTCTCGACGTCACCTGGAACCCCGGCGTCCACCGCGGCGAGAACACTCGCTGCGGACGCCAAGCCGATCTTCGCCTGGCTGACCGCAGCTTGCTTCTTCGCACGCAGGATGCCGCCGGATACCTGATCGACGAGCAGGATGCCGATCACGAGGACGACCGCGCCGGTGACGAGCACGGTCGTCGTGCCGACTCGCAACTGCAGCGAGTGCCGCCAAGCACGCGCGGTCCCGCGGGCCGCCGTGCGCGCCCGTTCGGCGAGTCGACGGGCCTTCTCGCGACAGACTCCGACGATCGTCGCCATCCCCGGGACCACTTGCTCGGCACCGACCGCCGGCTCAGTCTCGGTCACGGCGGTCCGGCTTTGTACCCGACCCCCCGGACCGTCAGCACGACCTCGGGTCGCTCCGGGTCGCGCTCGACCTTCGAGCGCAGGCGCTGCACATGGACGTTCACCAGCCTCGTGTCGGCAGCATGGCGGTAGCCCCACACCTGCTCGAGGAGAACCTCACGGGTAAAGACCTGACGAGGCTTACGGGCGAGCGCGACGAGCAGATCGAATTCCAGCGGTGTCAACCCCACCGCTTTCCCATCTCGAACGACCTGGTGCGCGGGTACGTCGATCTTTACCGGCGAGTCCTCCGGGCCGATCGTCAATGTCTCGCTGGCGACCTCCTCGTGATGGCGCAGCCGGGCGCGCATCCGAGCGATGAGCTCCTTTGGCTTGAACGGCTTGACAACGTAGTCATCTGCGCCGGACTCGAGGCCGAGCACCACGTCCACGGTGTCGCTCTTGGCCGTGAGCATGATGATCGGCGTACCGCTTTCGGCCCGGATCGCCCGACACACATCGATTCCTGACAAACCGGGCAGCATGAGGTCCAGCAGCACGATGTCGGGCTTGGTCTCCCGAAAAGCCTGCAGCGCGCGACTGCCGTCCGGAACGAACGCCGGCTCGAAGCCATCTGTCCGAAGAACGATGCCCAGCATCTCGGCGAGGGCGGAGTCGTCGTCGACGACGAGAACGCGAGGTTTCACGCCCACATCGTGACACCTCGAACCGTGGAGAGCATGATCCGCCTCTGCCCGCGCGCGCCGCTGAGGAGTCCGCGGCGCCCGCTTCCCCGCTGAGAAACCCCTTCCGGGGCAAGAATTTCGGTGATTTCAGCGGGGAAGGCGCGGCCAATCAGTAGCGGTAGTGCTCCGGCTTGTACGGTCCCGCGACGTCGACACCGATGTACTCGGCCTGCGACTTGGTCAGGATCGTGAGCTTCGCCCCGACGGCTTCCAGGTGCAGGCGGGCCACCTTCTCGTCGAGGTGCTTCGGGAGAGTGGTCACTGTGGGCTTGCCGTCGACGACGTAGTTGCCCGGGTTCTTGGTGATCTCGATCTGGGCGATCGTCTGGTTGGAGAACGACGCCGACATCACGAAGCTAGGGTGTCCCGTGGCGTTGCCGAGGTTCAGCAGTCGGCCCTCGGACAGGACGATGATCGAGTGCCCTGGCCGGGTGCCATCGCCAGGGAACTTCCATTCATGCACCTGCGGCTTTACCTCGATCTTCTGGATGCCGGGTGTCTTGGCGAGGCCGGCCATGTCGATCTCGTTGTCGAAGTGGCCGATGTTGCCGACGATCGCCTGGTGCTTCATCTGGGCCATGTGCTCGGCCATGATGATGTCCTTGTTCCCGGTGGTGGTGACGAAGATGTCGCCCTTGGACACGACGTCCTCGAGAGTGACCACGTCGAGACCTTCCATCGCTGCCTGCAGCGCGCAGATCGGGTCGACCTCGGTGACCACGACGCGCGCACCCTGCCCGCGCAGTGACTCGACACAGCCCTTACCGACGTCGCCGTAGCCGAGGACGACGGCGAGCTTTCCGGCGATCATGACGTCGGTGCCGCGGTTGATGCCATCGATGAGCGAGTGGCGGCAGCCGTACTTGTTGTCAAACTTCGACTTGGTGACGGAGTCGTTGACGTTGATCGCGGGGAACAGCAGCGTGCCCGCCTTCTCGAACTCGTAAAGGCGGTGGACGCCCGTCGTGGTCTCCTCGGTGCCCCCGATGATGTCGGCGGCCATCCGGGTGTATTTGCCGGGCTGCTCGACGATGGACCGGCGCAGCGTGTCGAG
>DASZMW010000315.1:0-7288 GCA_035551735.1 Humibacter sp.
AAGATTCGGAATCAGCAGGTGCTGAGGCGACCGGTCGCGAGCGAGAGGAGAGGCAGATGAAGGTTCTTGTCATCGGCGGGGGCATCGGCGGGCTCAGCGCAACGCTGTCGCTGCGCGGCGCCGGCATCGACGTCGACGTGATCGAGCGCGATCCGGCGTGGGGTGTCTACGGCGTCGGCATCATCCAGCCGGCCAACGCGCTGCGGGCGCTCGCCGCACTCGGCTGCGCGGATGCCTGCATCGCTGCTGGCTTCCCCGCCGGCGGCTGGGGGCGCATGTACGACGTCGACGGCAGGTTCGTCCGCGACATGCCCGGCGCCCAGATCGCCGACTTCCCGCCGATGAACGGGCTGACGCGGCCGAAGCTGCACGAGATCCTCACCGGGCGGGCCCGCGAGGTCGGCGTGGACATCCGCTACTCCACGACCTTCGCGAGCCTCGCGCCGGATGCCTCGGGCGTCACGGTAGAGCTCACCGACGGAACGACGGATCGCTGGGACCTCGTGGTCGGCGCAGACGGCGTTCGCTCGAAGGTGCGCCCGTTCGTGCTCGATGCGGATGCTCGTGGTGCACAGGAGCAGGGCGGCGACCTGCAGCCGCGCTACATCGGGCAGTCGGCGTACCGGGTGAACATTCCGCGCGAGCCCGAGATCGACCGGATCATCCTGCAGGAGGGTCCGGAGGGCATGGCAGGCTTCGTGCCCATCGGGCCGGATCTCGCCTACCTCTTCTACAACGCGCAGATGGAGCGCCCCGTGCGGGACGACGACGTCGACCTCTCGGAAGAGTTGTGCGAGCATCTCGCGGGGTTCGGCGGTCTCACCGGTCGCGTGCGCGATCAGTACCTCACGCCGGAGTCGACGATCGTGCTGCGCCCGGAAGAGGCACTCATCGCGCCGGCTCCGTGGCACCGCGGACGCATCGTGCTGCTGGGCGACGCCGTGCACGCGATCACCCCGCACCTCGGGCAGGGAGCAGCGCAGGCGATCGAGGACGGTGTCGTGCTGGCGGAAGAACTGGCATCCGATCCCGACGTCGACGCAGGGCTCGCCGCCTATACCGAGCGGCGTTACGGTCGCTGCAAGCTCATCGTCGAGACGTCGCTGGCGATCGGCGAGTGGGAAATGGGTCGGCTGGACGGCTTTGACAACGTCGCCGCCACCAACCACGTACTCGAGGTGATGGCGCAGCCGCTGTGACGGCGCGCTATGACAGTGCGCTGTGACAGTGGAGGCGGCGACGGGGGGAGAATGCAGCGGTGTCTGACGAATCGGTAGCCGTCATCCTTCGCGAGCTCGCGTGGACAATCCACAAGCGCGCGCCAGACTCCGCCGGCGTCGGCCCGCTGCCGACGGCCGAGGTCGCCATGCTGAAGCAGGTGGTGGATGCCCCAGGCTCGACGGTGCGCGAGCTCGCCGGCGCCCTCGGGCTGCAGCAGTCCAACGCGAGCGCTGCGCTGCGCGTGCTCGCCGGCCGCGGTCTCGTCGTTCGCGAGGCGGGGGAGCGTGACAAGCGCACGGTGCGCATCCTCCCCACAGAGCAGGGCCGCCGTGAGCATGTCTCGATCTCCGCGGCGTGGGCGGCAGGGGTGGAACAGGCGCTGACGACGCTGTCGCCTGTGGAGCGGGATCGGCTACAGGCTGCATCCGATGCTCTGCTCGCGCTCACCAGGGCGGTGCGATCGCTCGACGGTTGACGATTGCGCGCACGTTGACGATCCACGTCGTCTTGACGATCCCAGGCATATGCTTTAGTTTCAGATGGCTGAAACACTTCAGTGCAGAGGACGTGTGCGATGACGCTGGTCGAACCTCGAGTACCCAATCTCGAGCTGAAGCTGCCCGCCGACGAGGGCGTGCTGCTCGTGCAGGGCGAGGACCGGCCGGGTCTTGTGCGGGTGATCTCGACCGTGCTCGCGGAGCTGGGCGCGAACATCCTGTCGCTCGACCAGTACACCGACGATGCCGACGGTGGGCATTTCTACCAGCGTGCGGTGTTCCACGTGGCCGATCTCGCGGGCATCCGTCCGGCGCTGCAGACGACGCTCGACAAGGCGCTCGGCCGCGGGCTCGGACTCACCTGGCGGCTCGCCGATCGCTCGGCGCCGAAACGCGTCGCGATCCTGGCCTCGACGTCGGACCACTGCCTGCTCGATCTGCTCTGGCGGCAGCGCCGCGGTGAGCTTCCTGCGACGATCCCGATGGTCGTCTCCAACCACACGAAGGTGGCCGACGACGTGCGCTCGTTCGGCATCCCGTTCTTCCACGTGCCGTCACCTGGCATCGGAGAGAGGAACGCAGTGGAGAAGAGCACAGCCAAGTCGGCCGCCGAAGCCGAGATCCTGCGACTCCTCACGGGCAACGTCGACCTCGTCGTGCTTGCTCGGTACATGCAGATCCTCTCCGCAGACTTCTTGCAGAAAATCGGCGTGCCGGTGATCAACATCCACCACTCGTTCCTGCCCGCCTTCGTGGGTGCCGCCCCGTATCGCAAGGCGAAGGAGCGCGGCGTCAAGCTGATCGGCGCAACCGCCCACTACGTCACCGAAGACCTCGACGAGGGGCCGATCATCGAGCAGGATGTCGTGCGCGTCACGCACGTCGACACGGCGGCGGATCTGCAACGGCGCGGCGCCGACGTCGAGCGCGCCGTGCTCGCGCGGGCCGTCACGTGGCACTGCCAGGACCGAGTGTTCCGCAACGGACGCGAGACGGTGGTGTTCTGATGGGCTCAGACGTGGGAGCACCATCGAGAGTGATGACGGATTCCTCGCTCGAGATGACTGCGAAGGATGCGGCCGACGTGGCCGCGGCATCCGTCGTCCTCGCGCCGGGCACCCGCGTCAACATCACCTCTCTCGGCAGCGAGACGGCCGCATCGCGCGTCGAGGCTGCCCGGGCCGTGAGCGCGGCAGGTCTCGCTCCCGTGCCGCACCTCTCCGCTCGCCGCCTTCGTAACAGCGAGGAGTTCGAGCGGTACCTCGAGGCGCTGAAGCGTGTGGATGCCTCGCAGACCGTCTTCGTCGTCGGCGGCGATCCCGCGACACCGGAAGGGCCATTCGAAAGCGCCGAGTCCCTTCTGCGCACCGGTCTGCTGCAGGAGTACGGCGTGCGCAACGTGGGCGTCGCCGGATACCCGGACGGACATCCCGAGATCGCCGACGCCGAGCTGTGGCGCGCGTTGCACGCCAAGGTCGACCTGCTCGCCGAGCTCGGGCTCGGGGCATCCATCACGACGCAGTTCACCTTCGACGAGGCTCCGGTTCTCGCGTGGATCGAGCGCGTTCGCGAGGAGGGCATCGAGGTGCCGATCCGGGTCGGAGTACCCGGGCCGACCGGCGTGCGGCGACTGCTCGGCTATTCCCGCCGCTTTGGCATCGGCGCCAACGCCACGATCGTCAAGAAGTACGGCTTCTCACTGACGAACCTGCTCGGTGCAGCGGGCCCGGGCGTCTTCATCGACGCCCTCGAGCAGGGCTACGACCCGGCGCGCCATGGCGTTGTGACCCTGCACTTCTACACGTTCGGCGGGCTGGCGGCCACGGCGCAGTGGCTTCGCGACGCCCGTTGAACTCATCACAGAAAGCAGAACAATGACCGACAAGCAGAACCCGCCGACGCTGCAGGACGCGATCGACCGCGCCGGTTCCCCGATGAGGTTGCTCTGGAAGCCGGATGCCGCGCCCTGGGACGTTCCCGTGCTCGCTCCCGAGTACGCCGGCTGGCAGGCGGAGCAGGATGCCTGGCGCTCCGGCGTCGCCATCTCCGACCTCTCGTTCCACATGTTCGACACCGTCGTCGAGGGACCGGATGCCACCCGCCTGCTCTCCGAGGTGAGCGCCAACAACTTCGCGAACTTCGCGATCGGCCAGGCGAAGCAGTTCGTGCCGGTTGCCTATGACGGCAACATCATCACCGACGGCATCCTTCTGAGGCAGGGCGAAGACCGGTACACGCTCTCCGGCGTGCCTGCTGCGCAGAACTGGGTGAAGTTCCACGGCTCGACCGGCGGCTACGACGTCGCCTTCGAGACCGACCCCGACTCATCCGTTCGCACCGACCGCGACCCGAAGCTGTTCCGCTTTCAGGTGCAGGGACCGCACGCACTCGAGCTCGTTGCGCGGGCCTTCGGCGGCCCGCTGCCCGAGACGAAGTTCTTCCACTCGGTGATCGTCGAGCTGAACGGGGTGAGCCTGCGCGCACTACGGCACGGCATGGCCGGCCAGGCAGGATACGAGTTCATCGGCGACTACGCCCACCACGACGCGGTGCTGGATGCCCTGCTCGCAGCCGGCGAGCCGCTGGATGTCGTGCAGGTGGGCGGCCTCGCCTACTTCACCAACGGAGTCGAGAGCGGATGGATCCCCACTCCGACCCCCGCGATCTACCTCGACGATCGATTGGCGGACTACCGAAAGTGGCTCCCGATGTTCTCGTACGAGGGCATGAAACCGCTCAGCGGCAGTTACTACTCCGATGATGTGCGCGACTACTACCTCTCGCCGTGGGAGCTTGGTTACGGTCGCTCGCTCTCCTTCGATCACGACTTCATCGGGCGCGATGAACTGCTGGTCGCCAAGGATCACGCGCACCGCGCCAAGGTCACTGTCGAACTCGACCCGGCGGATGTCGCCGGCGTCTTCGGCGACGAGCCCGGGTACGTGCGCAACTACGACCGGCACCGCATCCAGACTCCGAGTGGCGAGCTGGTGGGCATGACGTTCTGGACGGCATCCATCGCTCCCGTCGACCGCATTCTCGCGCTCTCGCTGATCGAGACCTCGGCCGCGACGCCAGGAACGCAGGTCGAGATCGTCTGGGGTGAGCACCCCGGTGCGGGAACGGCGCCGGATGCCGACCTTGGGCTCCCGCGCATCCGCGGCACGGTCGCCGTCTCGCCCTACAACGAGTACACACGCACCGCCTACCGGGCCGGCGCGACGGCCTGAGGGCGGCCCTTCGACTCGCATCGCTCGCTCAGGGACCTGGGGACCCAGTTCCCTGAGCGAGCCGTAGGCGAGTCGAAGGGCGGCTCACTCGCGACGCTGCCCGAGCAGCGGCCACATCGTGCTCGTCGGCACCTCGACGCCGTCGAACCGGGAGGTGAGCGCGGCCAGCGCCGCGCGCAGCACGGTCTGGTGCTCGGCGTCGAGCACCTCGTCGACCTCTCGGTTCACGACGGCGACCCGGGCGCGACCCTCGTCGGCGCCTTTGAGTCCGGCATCGGTGAGCTCGTACCAGATCACGCGCTTGTGCACGGGGTGCGGCACCCGCACGACCCAGCCCATGCGCTCGAGGTGGTTCAGCGCCGTCGTCGTGCTCTGCGGCGTGAGTCGGAAGAGCCGCGCCAGGTCGGATGCCGACATGTGACCGAGCTCGTCCAGGTGCACGCAGATTCCGAGCTGTGTGACGGTAACGCCGAGATCCTCGATCGCCGTGACGGTGTGCCCGTTGAGCGCCTGATTCGCGCGCCACAGCCGGTAAGGAATGCCGTCGAGCCATTCGGACGGTCCGTCGGTCATGGCGCCTCCCGTGCTGAAGTGACTGAGAACATCCTTCAGCATCGCACAAGGTTTCAGAGAGCTGAAACAGTACGTGAGCGCGATCGAGGCTGCGGCTACCGCCGACGTCGCGACGTCTGCCGCTCGGCGTCGCTGCGATCGTGCTCGGTCGCTTCCGCGTCGTACTTCGTCACGGCCTCGAGCGTATTGACCTCATGCCTGCGAGCAGCGGTCTCGATCATCTCGGCGTCTGCTGCGCCCTCGATGAGGTCGAGGATCGCGTCGTGTTCGCTGATGGATGCCAGCGCCCGTCCGGGCGCGTACCAGAACGCGGACCGGCGGATGAGTTCGATGCGGGTCCATTCCGCGTCGACGAGGTCGTGCAGACGGTCGTCGTTGCAGCGGGAGTACAGCAGCTCGTGGAAACGCCGGTTGAGCCGGCCGAAGCGCGCGGGGTCGAAGTTGGCCAGGGCATCCCGCATGTCGCGGTTCAGTTCTCGTGCCTCTGCAATGTCATCGGCAGTGAGGTTCGTCGCAGACAGTGCGGTCGCGAGACCTTCGAGCCGGGCGAGCAGACGCATGCTCTGCTGCCACGAGTCGGTGTCGAACGTCTTGACCACGGCGCCGACGTTGCGGATGATGTCGACCCAGCCCTCGGCCTCGAGTCGGCGTAGCGACTCGCGCCACGGCACGGAGCTGATGCTGAACTGCCGGCTGAGCTGGTCGATCACGAGGCGATGTCCTGGGCCGAACGTGCCGTCCATGATCCGCTCTTTGACGATGCGATAGGACTGCTCCGCCTTGCTATCAGCCACGCTGGTGCCCTCCTGCGGCACGGCCGCTTCGTACACGTTATCGTACAGGATCTGGGGTATTTGCGCCGATGTGCGCGAGCAATCCGGCGACGATCGCGTTCTCGGAGGCATTCGGCCTGGTGAGCACGAGGGCCCGGAGCGGGTCGGGCTCCGGCACGATGCGCCGCACCGTCACGTCGAACCGGGTAAGGCTCGCGTGGTCCGGGTCGGGCAGGATGCCCCAGGCCAGCCCCGCCTCGATCAACGGCAGGCTGGTCTGGATGGTCTCGACAGTGCGGATCGACGCCGGCACGACGCCGCTGCGCCGCAGGGATGTCTCGACCGCCTCCGGCAGGCTGGGAACGGCGGCGGTGCGGCGGGGGAGCACGAGGGTGCGGCCGTCGAACGCCTTGAGCGGAAGAGGCTCGTCGGCCTCACCCTCCGAGGGCGGGAGCACTGCCACGAGCGGAACATCGCCCCAGTCGATGATGTCGAGCGAGCCGCCGTGCCTCGCGACGAACCGGCGCGGATCCGACACCATGATCGCTGCGAGGTCGGCGGTGCGCTGCTGAACCATGTCGATCGCGGTCCACGGCGGAGGGTCGACGAGCCGCACTTCGACGTCGGGCGAGTCGGCCGCGAACGCGCGCAGCAGCTCGGGCAGGCGGTGCCACATCAGCACCGGCACGGCGGCCATGGTGAGTGTTCCGGACGTCCCCGATCCGAATCGACCTAGCGCGCTGACGATGTCGTCGACCTCGCCGAGCAGGCGAGCGGATGCGTCGAGCAGGTACCGTCCCGCGCTGGTCGGCTCGACGCCGCGTGGCGTTCGCACCAGCAGGCGCACGCCGAGCTCGGCTTCCAGCTTCGCGATCGCGACACTCAGCGGGGGTTGCGAGAGGTGGAGCGCGGTCGCACCGGCCGTGAACGAGCAGGCCTCGACCACTGCCGTGAAGTAATGCAATTGCCTGAGCTCCACGCAACCGACTATATG
>DASZMW010000316.1:0-3850 GCA_035551735.1 Humibacter sp.
CGTCGTGTCCCACGGCAACGCGCTTCCCGCACCCATCCTGATCACGCCGACCACGGTTCCGGATGCCTACGCACCCGACCTCGGCGGCGCGAACATCGAGAACACACCGATCTCGCCGAAGCGCTCGGCACTCGACTACTACGAGTCGATCGAGGGGATGCTCGTCGAGGTGGACGACGCACGCGTCGTCGGACCGAGCGACGCGTATGGCGAGCAGTACATCACCACCAAGCCGAATCAGAACGTCAGCTACCGAGGTGGAACCCTGCTGACCGGCGAGAACCAGACGCCGTCCGGTCGACTCGAGGTCGTTCCGACGGACGGGTCCAACCCCGAGGTGAGCGTCGGCGACGTGTTCAGCGGCGGCACGGTCGGCCCGATCGATTACTCGCAATATGGCGGGTACCTGATCGCGGCGACGAAGCTCGGCCAGGTGCAAGCCGGCGGCCTCGCTCCGGTCGTTGCCAAGAAGGCCAAGGACGACCAGCTTTCGGTCGCGACCTACAACGTCGAGAACCTGGCCCCGACCGACTCAGCCGACAAGTACTCACGGCTCGCACAGGGCGTCGTGACCAACCTGGCGTCGCCCGATGTCGTGGCGCTCGAGGAGGTTCAGGACAACGACGGCGCAACCGACTCCGGAACCGTCGCAGCCGATCAGACCCTCACGAAGCTCACCGCGGCGATCCACGCGGCAGGCGGGCCGGTGTACGACTGGCGTGAGATCGACCCGGTGAACGATCTTGACGGCGGGCAGCCCGGTGGCAACATCCGGGTGGCGTTCCTGTTCGACCCGACGCGAGTCTCGTTCGTCGACCGGGGCGGCTCGAGTGTCGACCGCTCGACCACTGCTACCGGCGTCGTGAAGTCCCAGGGCGAGCCGCAGCTCACCCTCTCCCCCGGCCGCATCGACCCGACCAGCGACGCCTGGGAATCCAGCCGCAAACCGTTGGTGGGCGAGTTCGACTTCCGCGGCCAAGACGTCTTCGTGATCGGCAATCACTTCGACTCGAAGCTCGGCGACCAGAACGCCGACGGACGCTATCAGTACCCGGAGCAGTCCTCGAGCGTGCAGCGAGCCCAGCAGGCGACCGAGGTGCACGACTTCGTCGCATCCCTGCTGAAGGTGGACAAGAAGGCCAAGGTGATCGTCGCAGGCGACC
The DNA here is from genome assembly GCA_035551735.1 of Humibacter sp. Classification (GTDB taxonomy): domain Bacteria; phylum Actinomycetota; class Actinomycetes; order Actinomycetales; family Microbacteriaceae; genus Humibacter. The sequence goes on from DASZMW010000316.1 coordinate 1,164, forward strand.
TGAACGACTACCAGTTCAGCCCTGCTTTGAAGACACTGACCGGCGCGGCGACCGGCAAGCCGATCCTGACCGACCTGATCACGACGCTGCCGAAGAACCAGCAGTACACCTATGACTACGACGGCATCTCCGAGGTGCTCGACCACATTCTCGTCACATCGGGTGTCGGCAAGCCGACGTACCAGGTGGTGCACGTCAACTCCGAGTTCGCGAACCAGGTCAGTGACCACGACCCGCAAGAGGTCGCCATCACGGCCGGAGCCAAGCCGTGGTCGCCACCCGGCCTCGCTTCGCGGTCGTGCGCACCCGACGCCGCAGCGCTGAGCTACTCGGATGCCCTCGACAAGCTGGTCTACAAGGGCACCGAGATCGGCGGCCTGTCGTCGCTCGCGAAGGACCCGCGATCGCACGGCTACGTCTCCGCTGTCGACAACCACGCTTCCGACCCCGCCCGAATCTGGTTTCTCTCGAGTCCCACGAACCCGAAGGTGACCCGCGAGCCGCTGGTGCTCAAGCGTGCAGACGGCACGCCGTACAACGGACTGGACAGCGACAACGAGGGCCTCGCGGTGCTGCCGAGCGGCGATTTCGTCGTCAGCAGTGAGACCGAGCCGTCGATCCGCATCTTCGGGCGCGACGGCGTGCAGAAGGCGTCGCTCGATGTGCCCGCCAGGTTCGCGGTGACCGGCACGACGCCGGCCGGCGAAGCGACATCGAACGCCACGCTCGAGGGGCTCACGATCACCCCCGACGGCAAGTCCATCGTCGCCGCCATGGAAGGCGCGCTCTCGGGTGACGTCTCCGCGGACGGTGACGCCACCGCGCACCGCCTGCTGGTGTACTCCCAGAACAGGCACGGGGCGTGGACACTCGCCAAGCAGGTGGAGTACCGCACGGAGCCTGGCATGCGCATCCCGGAGATCGCCGCCTACGACAACGGTTCGCTCGTCGTCGAGGAGGCAGCATTCAGCACGACGGTGGGCAACTCAGTCGAGCTGTACGCGGTGAAGGGGCTGACCAAGGCGGCGGACGTGAGCTCGATCGGCGACCTGTCGGGTGCCAAGGCGTCTCTCGCCCTGAACAAGACCTTGGTGGCGAACCTCGTTCAGTGCCCGACGCTCGGGGCAGCGGCGAAAGAGACGCAAGCGAATCCGCTGCTCGACAACTTCGAGGGCATGGCGGTGACCTCAGCGGGCCACGGCCACGTCGCCGGCATCTCCTTGATCAGCGACGACAACTTCGGCGCAACGCAGACCACGCGTGTGCTGAACCTCATCGCGAAGCTGCCATAGCGGTTCGTAGCACCTCCCGGCCGGCGGGCCTGCCGACTCACGAGACCATCAACGCCGCGGCGTTCCGCGCCCGCCGCAAGGCTGATGCCTCAGCTGGGTCCGCGAACAGCGCGTCTGCTGGAGATCGTGCATCCAGAGCGCGGATGACTCCTGAAATCAACCGAAGTGCTGACAGTCTTGACTCGTGACTGAACTGCTCGTCATCATCGTGGTCGGACTGCTCGTCATCGGGGCAGCCACGATGATCGGCCCTCGCCTCGGGATCGCTTCGCCCCTCGTGCTCGTGGTGATCGGCGTGGCCGTCAGCTTCTTGCCGATCTTCGCCTCTGTCGAGATCGAACCGGAGTGGATTCTCGCGGGCGTGCTGCCCCCGCTGCTGTACTCGTCAGCTGTATCGATGCCGTCGATGAACTTCCGTCGCGAGTTCGGGGCGATCAGCGGCCTTTCCGTCGTGCTCGTCGTCGGCAGCGCCCTGCTGCTCGGCCTGTTCTTCATGCTCGTCATTCCAGGACTCGGGTTCGCCTGGGGCGTCGCTCTCGGCGCCGTGATCAGCCCGACGGATGCCGTGGCCACGTCGATCATCAAGAAGACGTCGACCTCGAAACGGGTCGTCGCGATCCTGGACGGCGAGAGCCTGCTGAACGACGCGACGGCCCTCGTGCTGCTGCGCACCGCCATCATCGCGGCTGCCGCCACGTTCTCGTTCTGGGGAACCATCGGGTCGTTCGCATACTCGGTGGTCGTCGCCGTCGTCATCGGCTGGCTCGTCGGATGGCTGAACCTGGTGGTGCGCAAGCGCGTGTCCGACCCGACAGTGAATACCGTCATCTCGTTCACCGTGCCCTTCGTCGCCGCCGTGCCCGCCGAGCTGTTCGGAGCTTCGGGACTCGTGGCAGCAGTGGTCGCGGGAATCATCACCGGCATCCGCGCACCCCGCATGCTCTCTCCGCAGAACCGGCTGTCGGACACGCAGAACTGGCACACCGTCGAACTCGTGCTCGAGGGCGCGGTGTTCCTCACGATGGGGCTGCAGCTGAAGGCGATCGTTGAGCAGGTCGAGAAAGACCACGCCGGTGTCGGCACTGCGGTGATCATCGCCGTCGTAGCTTTAGTGCTGACGATCGTGATCAGAGCCGCTTTCGTCGCTCCTCTGCTCGCCCTGCTCAGCCGACGGATTCGACGCACCTCGAAGATGAAACCGCGTCTGCAAGACCTCCAGGAGCAGATGACCACGCCGGTGGGTCAGCAGCAGGCCATCGAGAGGATGAACTCCAGCGGGCGCTCTGCGGCGCTCCCGGGGCGCACTGCCACGATCCGCGACCTCGATCGTTTCGCCAGGCGGATCACGAAGATGCTCGCCGACATCGACTACTTCCGCCGCGAAAGGCTCGGCTG
>DASZMW010000317.1:0-2442 GCA_035551735.1 Humibacter sp.
CCGCGTGCTACGAGGTGCGCATCGACCTGCCGGCATCCGACCGACTCTCTTACGCAGCCGCGGCGGATGACGAGCGCTACCGGCTCGCCGCCACAGCGCCGGCGAAGCTCGACGTCGTGAAAGCGCTGGTCGCGCGGCACGCCGGCGAGCGCATCCTCGTGATCGGGCAGTATCTCGACCAAATCGACGAGCTGGCGGATGCCCTCAACGCGCCATCGCTCACCGGCGCAACGCCCGTCGACGAGCGCGAGCGTCTTTACCAGGAGTTCCGCGAGGGCATCACCCTCGTGCTCGTGGTCAGTAAGGTCGCGAACTTCTCAGTCGACCTGCCGGAGGCTACCGTCGCCATCCAGGTCAGCGGATCGTTCGGCTCACGGCAGGAGGAGGCCCAGAGGCTGGGACGGCTGCTACGGCCGAAGGAGTCCGGACTCTCGGCGAACTTCTACACCCTGGTCGCGCGCGACACCGTCGACCAGGATTTCGCGCAGAACCGCCAGCGCTTCCTCGCCGAGCAGGGCTACGCGTATTCGATCGTCGACGCCGGCGAGCTCGCCGCGTAGGTCAGAGAACCCGGTACTGAAGAAGCAACGTGTCGCGCGACCGCAGCACCTGCTCCAGCCTGAGACCGCGTTCGCTCTGTGCTCCGCCGATGATGCGCTGACCGGCACCGCCCTCCAGCACCGGACTCACCGTGAGGCACAGCTCATCGAGGGTGTTCTGCCGAACGAACGTGCCGAAAAGATGAGGCCCGCCTTCGCAGTGCACCCGCTTCAGCCCACGATCGGCGAGCACATCCAGTGCCGTCGCGGTGTCGAAGGATGCCTCGCCACACACGATCACGTCTGCCACGGCGCCCAGTCGCTCGCGCTGCCCAACCGGCGACGACCCGTTCGTGAGAATGATCGGTCGAACTGGCGCCTGCGTGAACACGTCGCTTGCCGGGTCCAGGTCGAGCCTTCCCGACACGATCGCGAGCGTCGGCTGCGCGGCGAAGCCGTGCGAGACGCGCCAATGCTCGGATGCCTCGTCGACACGCATGCCCCCGTAGCCTTCGGCCCTGATGGTGCCCGCCCCCACCACCACGACGTCGCAGGGGCGCCGCAGCAGGGCGAAGACGCGCTTGTCCGCGGCATCCGACAGCCCGCCGGAGAGTCCCGCGACGGTCGCCGATCCGTCGGCAGACGTCACGAAGTTCACGCGTACCCAGCGCCCTCCCGCACCGTGCTCACGCGCTCCGCGCTCGTAACCGTCGATGATGGCGTCGTCGCCGAGTTCTCCGGGCAGGGCGGGCGCGATCGACTCGATCGAGGCATCCGTCTCAGTGTCCATCGGTTCAGCGGCCATCGGCGCTCCTCCGCTCACTCCCCATTGACATCCCCCATGTTGTGCTTCAGGTACGCAGGATCCCTCAGCCCCAGGATCGTCTCGGTCATCCGCACGGCGGCGACGGACTCTCGCACATTGTGCATGCGCACGACGCGTGCGCCCTGAGTGACGCAGAACACGGCGGCGGCGAGTGATCCCTCGAGGCGATCGCCGCGCTCGGCATCCAGCGTCTCGCCAATGAAGTCCTTGTTCGACACCGCGGCGAGCGTCGGCAGCCCGATGGCCGCGATCTCGTCGAACCGTCTCGTGAGTTCGAGCGTGTGCAGTGTGTTCTTGTTCAGATCGTGCCCTGGGTCGATCACGATGCGCGACTCCGGTATGCCTGACGAGACAGCCGTGTCGATGCGGTCGCGCAGGAACTCCACCACCTCCGCGACCACGTCGTCGTACCGAGGGCGTGGGTACACGGTGCGCGGTTCCGCCAGGCTGTGCGTGATCACGAGCGTCGCAGCGCTGTCGGCGACGATCTCGGCAAGCGTCTGGTCACGGATGCCCGTCGTGTCGTTGATCACATCCGCCCCTGCCACGATCGCATGCCTCGCCACCTGGGGCTGGAAGGTGTCGACGGAGATGACCACGTCCGACTCGCGCCTCAGGCCCTCGATCACCGGCACCACCCTGGCGATCTCGTCGTCGACCGGGAGCGGCGGACCGGGTTTGAACGGCACTCCGCCGATGTCGATCCAGTCGGCGCCCGCTTCCACAGCGGCGAGACAGGCGCGCACCGCGGCATCCAAGCCGAACGTGGCGCCTTTGTCATAGAACGAGTCGGGGGTGCGGTTGACGACAGCCATCACCGCCACCCTTCGCGAGAAATCGAACGTGTGCGCGCCGATCTCGCGCACCGGATGACGCAGCGGCGGCAGCCAGACGCTCACGCGTCGACCACGAGATCCCCGAGCGGCACGCCTGGGTCGGCGAGCTTCGCCTCGTCCACCGGCGATTGGGACCTGATGAGGCCTTGAACCTGCTCGTTCACGTCCCAGACGTTCACATTCATGCCGGCGACCACCCTTCCTCGTGGCGTCACCCAGAACGACACGAATTCCCTGCCGG
>DASZMW010000318.1:0-9619 GCA_035551735.1 Humibacter sp.
GTAGTCGGGGAGGTCGGGACGGGTCACGTGACGTGCCTAGTGGTTCTGCGGGGGCAGTGCCGCGATCAGCGCGTGATCCTTCGCGATCACACCCACCTTGGCCGCGCCGCCCGGCGAACCGAGGTCGTCGAAGAACTCGACGTTCGCCCGGTAGTAGTCGCTCCACACCTCTGGCAGGTCGTCTTCGTAGTAGATCGCCTCGACGGGGCACACCGGTTCGCAGGCTCCGCAGTCCACGCACTCGTCGGGGTGGATATACAGCGACCGTTCACCCTCATAGATGCAGTCGACGGGGCATTCATCGACACAGGCCCTGTCCTTGACATCCACACACGGCAAAGCGATGACGTACGTCACGGTCGGCTGGCTCCCTTCGAGCTCGCGAAAGCGCCTAGTCAGTCTATGACGCGGCGCCCCGGCCAACCGACGACGAGCAACGAGACGACGACCGCACCCCCGATCCAGACCCACCCGATCGTGCTGTTCGTGATGAGCACCGATCCGCCGAAGCTCCGCTGCGAGAGCACACCGATCGCCACGAGTGCTCCCAGGGCCGCCCAGGCCGCGTTCAGCCGTCTGTCGGAGAGCAGCCGTATGCCCGCGAGCAGGCATCCGAGCGCCGCCAGTGCGACGACGACGCCCCACGGCAGCGCGACGGTTCCGATGGTCGCACTGTGCACCATCGTGCCCAGCGTGCCGAAGATGATGCCGGCAACCAGCAGCAGCACGGCGACGAGCACTCTGACCAGCATGCGCTCATCCTAAGTGCGCGGACGCCGCGGTCGCGGCGCGCTGAGCGGTCCCTTCGAGCTCCGGTGCGCAGGTGGACAGTCGAGCAGATGGCGGCTAATCTCGATCTAAGTAAGGTAAGCCTTACCGAAATCCACCCGACATTCCTCACGAAGGCTCCGCTGTGCTCGCAACCCTCGTCATCGGCCTTCGCGAAGGGCTTGAGGCAGCGCTGATCGTCGGCATCATCGCTGCGTTCCTGAAGCGCAACGGCGCATCCCTCAAGCCGATGTGGCTGGGTGTCGGTGTGGCGGTCGCACTCAGCGTGGCGATCGGCTTCATTCTTCAGGGCATCGAGGCGGGACTCCCCCAGGCTGCTCAGGAGGGGATGGAGTCGGTCATCGGCGTCGTCGCCGTCGTCTTCGTCACCACGATGATCCTCTGGATGAAGAAGAACTCGCGTGGTTTGAAGAAGGAACTGGAGCGCGAGGCGGCGGCCGCCCTCGGCAGCGGAACCACCTGGGCACTGGCCGGCATGGCATTCCTCGCCGTGCTGAAGGAGGGGTTCGAGACCTCCGTCTTCCTGCTGGCCACGTTCCAGGCGTCGACCAGCGCAGCTGCGGCCGCACTCGGCGCGGTGATCGGCATCGGCATCGCGATCGGAATCGGGATCGGCCTCTACACGGGCGGGGTCAAGCTCAACCTCTCGAGGTTCTTTACGATCACCGGATACTTCCTGATTTTCGTGGCCGGCGGCCTTGTGGTGACCACGCTGCGCACGGCTCACGAAGCCGGGTGGATCTCGATCGGACAGCAGCCGACGATCGATCTCTCCTGGTTGGCACCGATCGGCTCCGTGCAGGCAGCATTGATCACCGGCGTCCTCGGCATCCCCGCAGACCCGCGCGTGATCGAGGTCCTCGGCTGGCTGCTCTATATCGTGCCACTGCTCGCGATCACCGTCTGGCCGAAGCGACTCCGCCCGACCGGCGCCGCCGTTCCGAGGGCGATGCTGGGTGCTGCCGGCACCCTCGCCGTCGCCGCCGTCGTGCTCGCACTCGGCGTCCCTGCCGGCTCCGGCTACACGGCGCCTGCATCGGCTCCGCTGAGCAACGGTGGCACTGCGACCTTCGCCTCTACCGGTACCGCAGCGAAGCTCTCGGTCACCGGCGGTGCCGCCGCCGACTACCGGTTCGGCGGTTCGTCGAGCACGACGCATTCCGGCGCCGACCGCGTCTGGAGCACCACTGTGACTGCGCATCCGGCGGACCGCCCCTCGTCGCTCACCCTCGATGAGCTGGTCGAACTCACGGGCGGCCGCATCCCGGTCGGCATCGACCCGATGCACGCACCCGGCCCGTACACGACGTCGTGGACCAGCACGTCACGTGTCACCGCCTACAGCCACGGCGACGGACTCGTGGATGCCGCAAGCCACGTTCGCACGGTCGTCACAGTCTCGGCCGGCGGTCTCAATGGGCCCCGTGCGTTCGCCGTGCCCGACGCACAGGCCGCGTGGTCTGTGAAAGCCGCGCACGTCGCTGACGTGAGCGACGGGATCGCGTCGGCACAGGCATCCGCCGGCGAAGCGATGCTGTGGAAGCTGTGGCTCCCGCTGGTCTTCGCGATCGCAGCCATCGTGCTCGCGGTGCGCGGACTGCGCGCCCGTCGTGCACTGAACTCCTCGATTTCGACCGCACAGCCGGTCGCCACTCCGCCCGCCCCGGCAACCGCCGACGTCGCCGATTCCGCGACGTCTTCGACCCCCACCAGGAGCACAACCTATGCAGCCAAGTAGCCGCAGGCGCCTTTCGGGCGCAGCGACCGCAGCGACAATCCTGAGCGTCGCACTCCTTCTCGCCGGATGCGCAAGCGACGCCGGCGCAGCGAAACAGTCGACCTCGGGCGCCGCGCAGGTGAAGATCACCATGACGAACGACGGATCGAAGGATGTCTGCGCCATCGATCACCCGTCGGCCGTCGCCGGCCCGATCACCTTCACCGTCGAGAACAAGAGCGCGACCGGGATCACCGAGGTGGAGCTGCAGAGCGACCAGCGCATCATCGGCGAGAAGGAGAATCTCGCGCCCGGCCTCAAGCCGGTGAGCTTCACTCTCACCCTCGGCGGCGGAAAGTACACCGTGTACTGCCCCGGCGCAGGCAAAGAGAACCAGACCTTCACCGTCACAGGAAAGGCCGCCGCTCCCAAGACCGGCAGCGTGCAGACCCTACTGAACGACGGCTCGAAGCAGTACGCCGGCTACGTCGACGACCAGATCGTCGGCCTGGTGCAGGGCGTCGGCACGTTGAAAGCTGCCATCGACTCCGGTGACGTCGCGGCGGCGAAGAAGGCGTACGGCCAGGCGCGTCCGTTCTACGAGCGTATCGAGTCCGACGTCGACGGTTTCGTGCTGCCCGGCACGAAACCGAACGACAACGCGGGCAACCTCGACTACCTGATCGACATGCGCGCGTCGAACCTCGACGACTCAGTGGGATGGCACGGCTTCCACGCCATCGAACGCGATCTGTTCCAGGCGAACGCCATCACCGACGGCACGAAGCAGCTGGCCACAGAGCTGCAGACCAACGTCACGACTCTCGCCGGGCTCGCCAAGAAGCTGAACTACAAGCCGGAGGACCTCGCCAACGGGGCAGCAGGCCTCCTCGAAGAGGTGCAGTCGGAGAAGATCAAGGGCGAGGAGGAGGCGTTCAGCCACATCGACCTTGTCGACTTCGCCGCCAACGTCGAGGGCTCGCAGCAGGCTTTCGAGTACCTCAAGCCCGGTCTGACCAAGATCGACTCGACACTCACCAAACAGATCAGCACACAGTTCGACAAGGTGAACACGCTGCTCGACACCTACCGCGACCCCTCGGCGATCGGCGGTTACGTCACCTATACCCCAGCGCTCAGGGCGAGCGACGCGAACAAGCTGAGCCAGGCCGTGCAGGCGCTGCAGGATCCCCTCTCGCGCCTAGCGGAGAAGGTCGCAACCGCTCAATGACCGATGAGTCCCGGCCGGACGACGCGAAGGATGCCGGTCAGCGGGAGCACCTGAGCCGTCGCGGCCTCTTCGCGATGGGTGCCGGCGGCCTGGCCGTCGGCGCCCTCGCCGGTGTGGGCGGCACGCTCGCCGCACAGGCGCTGACACACGACGACCAGGGCGACTCCGTCGACGCATCCCTCAGCTATCCGTTCTACGGAGGCGGGAACCAGGCCGGCATTCGCACGGAACCGCAGCGCCACTGCGTGTACATGACGTTCGACATCGACCCCGGCAGCACACTGACCGACCTCGAGTCGCTGTTCGCACGCTGGTCGGCGGGAATCGCGCAGGTCATGCAGGGCAAGCCGGTCGGCCAGGTGCAGCCGAACCGTCCCGGCGCCGTCGGGCAGGACACCGGCGAAGCCGTCGATCTCGGACCGAATGCGCTCACGGTCACGCTCGGCATCGGCCCGGACGTGTTCGACGAGCGATTCGGTCTCGCCGCGAAGAAGCCGTCCCTGTTGAAGCATCTGCCGGCTCTGCCGAGCGACACCCTGCAGAAGGGTCTGACGGGCGGCGATCTGAGCCTGCAGGCCTGTGCGGAGGATCCGCAGGTGGCCTACCACGCCATTCGCGACCTCGCGCGGATGGGACGCGGCACCGTGAGCACACGGTGGACCGTGATGGGCTTCGGCCGGGCTTCAGCGGGGCAGAACCAGACGACGCCCCGAAACCTGATGGGGTTCAAGGACGGCACCCGCAACATCCGCTCCGACGATGAGTTCCGGGATTTCGTCTGGCTGAACGACGATGCTGGATGGATGTCGGGCGGCACGTACCAGGTAGCGCGCAAGATTCAGATGAACATCGAGATCTGGGATGCCGACGCTGTCGGCGACCAACAGACGGTGTTCGGGCGCCACAAGGACGACGGAGCACCGCTGAGTGGCACGAAGGAGTTCGACACCCCGAACTTCCACAAGATGGCACACGGCGAACCCGCCATCGCGCCGAATGCCCACATCGCCCTCGCCGCCCATGAGAACAACAAGGGTGTCAAGATCCTGCGCCGCTCCTACAACTACACCGACGGCATCAACCAATACGGTCAGCTGGATGCCGGGCTGATGTTCATCGCCTACATGAACGATCCGGCGCACTTCGTGACGCTGCAGACACGACTCGGCTCCTACGACCGGCTGAACGAGTACATCGCGCACATCGGATCGGCGGTCTTCGCGGTGCCGCCCGCCCCCGAGAGCGGGCACTTCATCGCGGAGAAGCTGTTCGCGTAACCGCTGGTCGAGTAGCGCCCGCGTAGCGGACGCGTATCGAGACCCTCACCGCTCGGCCCTCGGGTCTCGATACGCGTCGCCTTCGGCGGCGCTACTCGACCAGCGGGCTCGACCAACGCGGTCGACCAGCGGTCTCGCTACTTCTTCTGCGTCACCGTGTAATTCGCGACCCAGCCCTTGTGGTTGTCCTTGGCAACCACGACGAGCACCGAATACGGATCCTTCGTGAACGATGCCGTCGCTCCGGTATCGGTCTTGCTGTTCATCCCGCGCGTGAAGCCAGCCCCGGTGAGCTGATCGCCGATCGCGTCGCCGGCATCGGCTCCGGTCACCTTCACCGTGACGTTCCACACCTTCTCGTCCGACGAACCGACGGATGCCCCGTAGATCACCTCGCCTTTCGCGAGAGGCACATCCTTGGGAAAGTCCGACGGCACGGACTTGCCGCCGAGATCGACGTGCCCGTGCGTCACGTTCTTGACGATGCCTTGCACGCCGCACCCTGACAGAGCCGCGGCCGAACCGAATGCGAGGGCGAGCCCCAGCGGAACGGCGATCGCAGCGCGACGGACTCTGGACATGATGAACTCCCGATGATCGAAGAGCCGGGCCCGGACTGCGTCGACGGGACCGACATCCGTAAAGTAACGCCTTCCGGCGCTCCTGTCATCAGAGATTCTTAGGAAATCTCAACCTTTTCTCAGCCAACGGAGCCTCGGAGAATCCCGCAGGGACCTCCGGAGCGCTCAGGCCAGAGTCTCGCGCTTCAGTCGGGCGGTCTGACGTCCACGGGTCTGCTGGTCGAGGATCACCTTGCGGATGCGCACGACCTCCGGCGTCACTTCGACGCACTCGTCCTCACGGGCGAACTCGAGACATTCCTCCAGCGTCAGCTGCCGCGACGGAGTCATCGACTCGAAGTTGTCGGCGGTCGACTGACGCATGTTGGTGAGCTTCTTCTCCTTGGTGATATTGACGTCCATGTCGTCTGCACGCGAGTTCTCGCCGACGACCATGCCCTCGTAGACCTCTTCGGTCGGGTTCACGAAGAACGTCATGCGCTCCTGCAGAGCGATGATCGCGAACGGGGTGACCACGCCGGCGCGGTCGGCGACGATGGAACCGTTGCTGCGCGTGACGATTGGCCCGGCCCACTCGCCGTAACCGTGGGAGATGCCGTTCGAGATACCTGTGCCGCGCGTGATCGTGAGGAACTCGGTGCGGAATCCGATGAGCCCGCGAGACGGCACGATGAACTCCATGCGCACCCAGCCCGTTCCGTGGTTCGACATGTTGTCCATGCGTCCCTTGCGGGCGGCGAGCAGCTGGGTGATCGCACCGAGGTACTCCTCCGGCGCGTCGATCGTGAGGTGTTCGTACGGCTCGTGCACCTTGCCCTCGACGCGCTTGGTGACCACCTGAGGCTTGCCGACGGTCAGCTCGAAGCCCTCACGGCGCATCTGCTCCACCAGGATGGCCAGGGCGAGTTCTCCACGTCCCTGCACCTCCCAGGCATCCGGGCGACCGATGTCGAGCACGCGCAACGAGACGTTGCCGACGAGTTCGCGGTCGAGCCGGTCCTTGACCATGCGCGCCGTGAGCCTGTGACCCTTCACCTTGCCGACGAGCGGCGAGGTGTTCGTTCCGATCGTCATCGAGATGGCTGGCTCGTCGACGTGGATCGCGGGAAGGGGTCGGATGTCGTCGGGATCGGCCAGCGTGTCGCCGATCATGATGTCGGCGAAGCCTGCGACCGCGACGATGTCGCCAGGGCCCGCGCTCTCGGCCGGGTAGCGGTCGAGAGCCTTGGTGATCATGAGCTCGGTGACCCGCACGTTGTGCACGTCACCGTCGTGGCGCACCCAGGCGACGGTCTCGCCCTTCTTGATCGTGCCGTTGAAGACGCGGAGCAGCGCGAGGCGGCCGAGGAACGGCGACGCGTCGAGGTTGGTCACGTGCGCCTGGAGCGGCGCCTCGTCGTCGTACGTCGGGGCCGGGATGTGCGTGAGGATCGCGTCGAACAGCGGCTCCAGGTCGGTGCTGTCCGGCAGTTCGCCGTTCGCCGGCTCGTTCGCGGACGCCCGCCCAGCCTTTCCGGACGCATAGACGACGGGAACGTCGAGAATGGCGTCGAGGTCGAGATCCGGCACATCGTCGGAAAGGTCGGATGCCAGGCCGAGCAGCAGGTCCTGGCTCTCGTGTACGACCTCCTGGATGCGGGCATCCGGACGGTCGGTCTTGTTCACGGCGAGGATCACGGGCAGCTTCGCCTCGAGCGCCTTGCGCAGCACGAACCGGGTCTGGGGCAGCGGCCCCTCGCTGGCATCAACCAGCAGCACGACGCCGTCGACCATCGACAGACCGCGCTCCACCTCGCCGCCGAAGTCGGCGTGGCCGGGGGTGTCGATGACGTTGATCGTCACCGGGTTGCCCTTGCCGTGCTCTGCTGCGTGCTTGCCGTTGTACGAGATCGCCGTGTTCTTGGCGAGGATCGTGATGCCCTTCTCACGCTCGAGCTCGTTCGAGTCCATGGCACGCTCTTCGACGTGCGCATGCTCGGAGAACGAGTGGGTCTGGTTCAGCATGGCGTCGACGAGTGTCGTCTTGCCGTGGTCGACGTGGGCGACGATCGCGACGTTGCGCAGATCATTGCGGGAGCGGATGGCCATGGCGGAGTCCTCGAAATGGAAGAAGGTGAGTCCACCCGCTACGACGCGGGCGATGGAAGCCGGGCGCTCGCTTCACTGGATAGCGGGCACGGCGAAAAGCGGGAAGAACCCGCCTGCACTAGCTTACCGGAGGATGCCTGAACGTCGCTCCAGCGGGCTCAGGCAGCGGCGGCCACGCACCCGGAGGGTGTGCGGCCGCCTTGCGAATCGGACAGCTTGTACGGCGGACGCGGATCAGTCGGTGGGTCGTCCGTCGTTTCCGCGCGACGGATCGTCGCGGCCTTCGTCGAAGTCCTCAGCTGCCGCATAGTGCTCGGGCTCTGCGTACTCCCCCGACGCCCGGTGCAGCGAAGGGTCGTTGTACTCGTCGCTGCCGGCAGCGAGGATGCGCGCCCGAATCTCGCGACGCTCACGCTGAATCTCGGGATCCGGCAGCGGCACGGCAGCGATGAGCCGCTGTGTGTACGGGTCCTGCGGGTTGCGCAGGATCTCGTCACGCGTGCCGACCTCGGCGAGCCGCCCGAGGTGCATCACGGCGATGCGGTCGGCGAGCACGTCGATGACCGCCAGGTCGTGCGTGATGAAGAGGCAGGCGAACTGGAACTCGCGCTGCAGGTTCTTGATCAGCTCGAGCACCGTCGCCTGTACCGACACGTCGAGGGCCGAGGTCGGCTCATCTGCGATGAGCAGGTCGGGGTGGAGCGAAATTGCGCGGGCGATGCCGACACGCTGCTTCTGACCACCAGAGAGCTCGTGCGGGTACCGGGTCATGTACGACTTGGGCAGCTCGACGCTGTCGAGCAGGTCGGCGACCTCCTTGTCCAACGCCCTTCCTTTGATTCCGTTCGCCAAGAGCAGGGGCTCGCCGATCGACTGCGCGATGGTCATGCGTGGATTCAGAGACGACGCAGGGTCCTGGAACACGATGCCGGCGTTCTTGTGCACCTGGCGCACGCGCTTGCGGTTCCACTCCGAGAGGTCGACCCCCGTCACGTTGAGTACGCCGGAGGTCACAGGCAGGAGTCCGATCGCGGCGCGGCCGAGGGTGGTCTTGCCTGAACCCGACTCCCCCACCAGTCCCATGACTTCACCCTTGTGCACCGTAAGGTCGACGCCGTCGATGGCGCGGAACGCCTTCACGCGACCGTGGCCCGGGTATTCGATGACGACGTTCTCGAATTCGAGCACCGCCTCACCCTGATCGATCTGCTCTGCAACCTGCTGGGCTTCCACGAGCGCCCGCTCGTTCACCTCGATCTGCTCGAGCAGGCCGGTCGGAGTATCGGCCTCGTCGAGTGCCGCCGCGGCGAGCGCAACGGTGACGTCGATCTCCTCGCCGTCTGCTCCCTGGCCGAGGTGGGGGACGGCATCCAGAAGCGCCTTGGTGTACGGATGCTGCGGCTCGCGGAAGATCTGCAGCGTCGGCCCTGCCTCGACGACCTCGCCCTTGCGCATGACCGCGACGTGGTCGGCGAGATCCGCGACTACTCCCATGTCGTGGGTGATCAGCAGCACCGCCGAGTCGAGCTTGTCGCTCAGGTTGCGGATCAGGTCGAGAATCTCGGCCTGCACCGTGACATCCAGAGCCGTCGTCGGCTCATCGGCGATCAGTAGGCCGGGGTCGCACGAGATCGACTGCGCAATCATGGCACGCTGCCGCTGTCCGCCTGAGAGCTGGTGCGGGTAGGAGTTGAAGGCCTTCGCAGGGTCTGGCAGCTCCACCAGGCGCAGCAGTTCGATCGCGCGGTCCTTCGCCTCGTGCGGCGAGATTCCGTAGTGGATGCGCAGGGTCTCAACGATCTGGAAGCCGACGGTGAGCACCGGGTTCAGCGCCGTCATCGGTTCCTGGAAGATGACCGCGATGTCCTTGCCGCGAATGCCGCGCATCTGCGCCGAGTTGAGCCCGCGCAGTTCCCGGCCGTTCAGCTTGATCGAG
>DASZMW010000319.1:0-2237 GCA_035551735.1 Humibacter sp.
GAGCTTCTCGGGGGTGACGACCGCCATCATGCGCTCCTGTGACTCCGACATGAGGATCTCCTCCGCCGTCAGCGTCGGATCGCGGAGCAGCACGTCGTCGAGCGAGATGTACATGCCGCCGTCGCCGTTGGAGGCCAGCTCGCTGGTCGCGCACGAGATTCCGGCCGCGCCCAGGTCTTGGATGCCCTCCACCAGCTTCTCCGCGAACAGCTCGAGACAGCACTCGATGAGCACCTTCTCGGCGAACGGGTCGCCCACCTGCACGGCCGGCCGCTTGGTCGGGCCTCCTGACGCGAACGTGTCGGAGGCCAGAATGGATGCCCCGCCGATGCCGTCTCCGCCGGTGCGCGCCCCGAAGAGCACGACCTTGTTGCCGACGCCCGACGCATTCGCCAGGTGCAGGTCCTCGTGGCGGAGCACGCCGACCGAGAGCGCGTTGACGAGCGGGTTGCCCTGGTACACCGGGTCGAAGTAGGTCTCGCCGCCGATGTTCGGCAGGCCGAGGCAGTTGCCGTAGAACGAGATGCCGCCGACGACGCCGTGCACGACGCGTGCGGTGTCGGGCTCGTCGATCTTGCCGAACCGCAGCTGGTCCATCACGGCGACGGGACGTGCGCCCATCGAGATGATGTCGCGCACGATGCCGCCGACGCCGGTTGCCGCCCCTTGGAACGGCTCGATGTAGCTGGGGTGGTTGTGGGATTCGACCTTGAACGTGACCGCCCAGCCCTCACCGACATCCACCACGCCGGCGTTCTCGCCGATGCCCACCATGAGGTTCTTCTTCATCTCGGGCGTGACCTTCTGCCCGAACTGACGCAGATACTTCTTGGAGCTCTTGTAGGAGCAGTGCTCGCTCCACATCACCGAATACATGGCGAGCTCGCCGCTGGTCGGCCTGCGGCCGAGGATCTCGCGGATGCGCGCGTATTCGTCGTCCTTGAGCCCGAGCGTCGCGTAGGGCTGCTCCTTGTCGGGCGTCGCTGCAGCGTTCTCAACGGTGTCGAGGCCGGGGGTCGGTGCTTCGGCGGAAGTCACGGATGCCGACGATGCGGATGCGGTACGGTCTGGTTCGGTCACGCGGCGTCGCTCCTGGAGAAGTGCCTGGGTCGGGCGATACGGGTGCCCAGGCGGATGGGGCTGAGCCAGACAAGTCTACCGGCGCGACCGGCGGCGAACGCGTGGGCGGGGGTCAGCGCCGCCGTGCTCCAACCGGCCCACGACCGGCCGGCCCGGTCGACTCGCGGATCACCAATTCGGCCGGCTGATACAGCGGCTCGATGGGGTTGCCGGTGATCTCGGCCAGGAGCCCGCAGAAGGCATTACGTCCGAGGGTCTCGAAGTTCAGGTGGATCGTCGTCAGTTGCGGTGTCACGAAAGCCGATTCGGGGATGTCGTCCACGCCGGTCACTGAGACGTCACCGGGCACGTCGAATCCGGCCTCGTGGAGAGCGCGGATCGCACCGATGGCCATCTGATCGTTCGCTGCGATGACCGCTGTGAATGAGAAGGATTGCAGGGCGGAGCGGACCGCCTGGTAACCGGATCGGGCGGACCAGTCGCCGTCGATGATGTCAGTCAGTGCCAGGCCGTTATCAGCGAGGGCCTTGCGCACGAAGCGTTCGCGATTGCGCCCGGCGGCGCGTGTGAGTGGACCCGCCACATGGAGGATGTCGACGTGGCCGAATGCTTTGAGGTGGGCCGCCAGCTGGTCGAGCGCCTGACTCACTCCCTCGGGGTCGTCGCCGTCGTCGAGCTGGTCTTCGTCGGAGGCGATGAAGAACGGCACGTGGAATTCGGTGTTCCGGAAGGCGGCCGCGAGCTCGTCCGTCGAGGCGAGTGCGAGAATTCCGGCGACGTCCTGTTGGTTCGCCAAGCGGATGGCCTCTTCCACGTTGGCACCGTCCTCGATGTCGAGCGTGATCATGTCGAGCACGTAGCCGCGCTGTCGTGCTTCGATCGCGGCGGCTTGAGCGATCTGTCCTGGACCTACGAGCCCGATCTCCTGCGTCAACGCGGCGACGCGATGAGAGCGGCTGGTCGCAAGCGACCGCGCCGCCATGTTCGGTCTGTAGCGCAATTCGTCGAGCGCGCGGAGCACCCGCTCGCGATTCGCGGGCTTGATGCCTTGGTCGCCTTTGAGCAGTCGGCTCACGGTCTGGTGGGAGACTCCCGCAGCTCGAGCCACGTCGTAGATGGTGGGTGGTTTATGCAGCGGAGCAGATGATCGCACCTTC
>DASZMW010000320.1:0-1506 GCA_035551735.1 Humibacter sp.
CTTGAGGGTGGACTGGCCCGCGAGGATCTGCGCGACGGTGAACCCGGTGCCGTTCTGCACTCCGGTGTGTGTTGCCCAGCACGAGTTCGTGCCGTCGGCGCCGGCTGCGTGAGTCAGCGCACACGGCACCGAACCCGAGGAAGACGGCGAGGAGGACGGTGCCGATGACGAGCGCGAAGACGATGACGGCGACGACGCGGTTAGGACAATGACAGCGGCGACCGCCGCACCGGCCGAGGCGACGCCGAGGAGGATCAGCCACTTCTTCATCTTCTCGCGCATTGCCTCCCGCGCATGGGTAGTGATCCCACCCCGATCATCGAGTCCATGAGCCGCTAGGGCACGTCGAGGAACGACTCAGTGGTTGCTCGGCGTCGCGGTGCTCAGGAGTCCGTTGATGGTCGAGGCGTCGGGCCTGTCGGCCCCGCGCTGACAGACATGCATCGTCGCGCCATGGAATCCGAAGCGGCGATGGTCTTCCTCGCTCATGTGTGCCCCGCGTTCCACCGTGACGTCGAACCCCGCCTCTTCGAGGCGGCGACGTAGATCCACGCGCCCGTAGAACCTGACGTGATCGTGTTGTCCCAGGAGCCGGTAACGCTCGGCGGGGTTGTCGGCCTCGGGCTCGTAGGTGTGCTGGCGCTCGTCGAGGGGTACGTCGACGAACACCAAGCCGCCGGGACGGACGATTCTCCTCAGCTCTCTCATCGCGGACCCGTCGTCTTTGATGTGCTCGAGCACGTGGAGACAGATGACGACGTCGAACGACTCGGAATCGAACAGCGCATTCGTGAGGTCGAGCGTGAAGTCGGCGGGCGCCTCGAGATCGCCGGTCACGTAGTCCAAGTTTGCCGTCGATCGCAAGCGCGCCTCGAAGCTATTTTCCGGCGCGACATGCAGCACTCGCTGGGGACCGGTGAAGAAATCCGTCTCCGCTCGGAGGTACAGCCACAGAAGACGATGCCTCTCGGCCGAGTAGCATCGCGGACAGATCGCGTCCGACCGTCCCGGTGCGGCAACGAATCGGCGGAACGTGCCGCCGCAGATCGGGCACTCGCGGGCGGAGCCGCGGAGCAGCGGCGCCCGCACCTCGGCGACGGCGTTCCGCAGTGGCCGCTGGAAGCGTCGGGGAACGACGCGGCGCGCATAGTACGAGGGCCTCATCCTACAGCGAAGAACGCACTCGCTCCGCCCGTTCTTGCGCACGCCCGAGCACTCCGGTCGCAGCCGCCAACGGCCAACGTGTGACTAGCAGCTCCCGGTCCCCGGCGCCCCGAAGGCGGTGCTCGGTGACTCGGCGACATAGTTGCCGGACCAGACATTCCCGGTCTGCGTCGCCATCCACGGGCCGTAGGTGGTCATGTCGCTGGAGAAGGCGTCGTTGGTCATGACGAAGTAGGTGGCGCCGCATGCTCCGTGCCAGTCTTGGCCGCCGTTGCCTTCCATGTAGGTGTGGTCGAAGGTGAGGTGGCCTGGGGGGCCGTAGACGTCGCTGGTGGCGATGAC
>DASZMW010000321.1:0-4528 GCA_035551735.1 Humibacter sp.
GCGGCGTCGCCGGCGACGGCATCCGGAATCCGGTCGCCCCACGGCACGAGTACCGCGCGATCGGCGAGCAGGCGCCCGCCGCTCACGGCAGGCGTGCCGACGGCGTCGTGACCGAGCATGCTCTGCACCCGGGAGAGCGCATGGTGCACGCGCTCGTCCGGCCCGCCACCGAACAGCCCGTCTTCGTGATGCGACGCGGCGTCGACCGCCTCGGGAGCCACCGTCACACGCACCACGGGGGAGTCGAGGCCGCTGTCGATCCCCGAGCCCTGCAGTTGCCACCGCACCCGGTCGACCACGTCGGCCGCGGTGAACCATCTCGGATGCAGCCAGGTGCGTTCGCTCTCCGCCCCCGATTCCGCCTCGACGGATATCGTGACGGCCGTCGCGACGAGCTTCGCCGCGGTCAGCCCCGCCACGAAGTCGTCGGCGGTGCGCCGGAACGCGAACGTGAGCTCGTCGACGCGGTCCAGCCCCGGTTCGAACTCCGCAGAGCGTTCCAGCACAGCCTGCGGCTCCCTCGGCACCACCGTTGTGCGGTCCGAGCCGTTCGCCAGTGCGTGCGTTCGCACACCCAGTTCGCCGAATCTGTCTCCCAGTTCGAGCGGCGCGAGCTTCGCGACGGCGCCGAGCGTGTCGAGGCTGAGCCGGTGCAGCAACGTGGCGAATGCCGGATCGCCCAGCACATCGACGGGGAGAGGTGCGAGAAACTCTGCGGACCGCCCGGGCTCCACGATCAGCACCCGACCGGTACGCGAGGCAGCCCGTGCCGCCTGCTCGGCGGCGAACGGTCCGTCTGCGATACCGATGCAGGCGTCGGGGGAGCCGTGCTCGGCCGCGACGCGCAGCAGCTCAGCGGCTGCTGCATCTTCTCCTCCATAGAACCGCGCCGGACCGCGAGCTCGCAGCGCGCACATCCCGGGCCTCACCGGCTGCACGCCGGGGACCGCCTGCTCGATCGCCGTCATCAGCGGATCGAAGTGCCGCTGATCGGCGGTCGCGTCGTAGGGCAGCACCGTGAGCTCCGCGCAGCGCGCCTGCGCCTCACGCACGCGCAGCCCCCTCCGCACACCCTCGTGTCGCGCCGCGGCAGACGACGCGAACACCATCCCCTTGTCGATGAGCGCGATCGGATGCCCGTCCTCAGCCAGTCCGGCGGCAACCGCCGTGCGCACCGGCCAGTCGGGACACCACAGCACGATGCTGCGCGCGACGTTCACCCCGGGCTCTGTTCCGCCGCTCATGGCTATCCGACCGCTCTGAGTACGGGTCGGGGACCGGGTTGCAGACCGCCTGCAGACGGCAGTACGAGGTCGGCACGGCGCTCGCGTCCCCACGACCGGCTCTCCACCGCCACCGTCAACTCGCGCTTGCCGAGGTAGCCGTGACCGGTGCCGACACCTGCCCACCCGCTGGATGCCAGCCTCACCCGTGCATCCACCCGAGGCCACTCCCCGCACACGACGAGCACCGTGCCACGCTGCCGCAGCCGGGCAGCCAGCCTGGCCGCCTCAGCCTCACCGACACGTGAGGTGGGAGAGGTGACGACCACCCCCACCGCATCGGTCAGCGCCGCCGTCACGCTGAACCATCGATCTCCGGGAGTCGGAACGAGCACCAACCGACCGAGATCGATTCCCAGCCTCGACGCGGCCTCGATACCGAAGCCCGGCATGCCGACCACGGCGCACCACGCCCCTGCGGAGCTGGGGCCGGCGAGCAGCGCCATCACCAACGACGTCGACTCCTGCACGGAGTAGACGCCGCCCGGCTGAAGACCGCCGCCCGGCAGCAGGTCCGCCAACGTCGGATCGGTGTGCAGCACGGCGTCGTCAACCCTGGTGCGCTCCAGTTCTCCCATGCGAGAGCGCAGGCTGAGCAGCCGCTCGAGGTCGGCCTTGGCCTGCTCGAGGGGGTGCTCAGCGAGAAGTGTCACCTCTTCAGTCTCGAACACTCATTCGAGACTGTCAAACCACGCGGCGTGTCGTTACCGGTCTATTATTCGAGGCTACGCTATGTCCGAGGCAGGGGGTATCGCACCGAAACAACGGCGTACCTTCGCAGACTAGAAACCGCCACCGACATGCATCCGGCACCGATCATCCCGGTGGTGTGGAGCAGCTGTCGGTGGGGTGGAGCAGACTGTTCGCATGTGCGGAAGATTCGCCATGGACGACACCGTCAACGAGTTGATCACGGAGTTCGTCGCCGCGGGGGGCGACCTCCGCGATTGGCGTCCCACTTACTCGCTCGCGCCGACGGACGTCGTGCCGATCGTGCGCGAACGCGTCGACAAGGCAACGGGGGAGGTGCGTCGCAGCGTCGACGGGGCGGTGTGGGATTTCCATCCGGCCTTCATGCGCGACTCCAAGCGCCCCAACTTCAACGCCCGTATCGAAACGGTCGCCGGCAACGGACTCTGGAAGGGCGCGTTCGCCTCATCGAGAGCCATCGTGCCGATGCGCGGCTACTACGAATGGACGGGAGAGGCAGGCAGCAAGCGAGCGCACTTCCTGCACTCAGGCGACGGGGGACTGCTCGCAGCTGCCGGCATCTACACCGTCAGGAAGATCGGCGAGGAGTGGCAGGTGTCCACGGCGATCATCACCCGTGAAGCACGTGACGCCTCGGGGGAGATCCACGACAGAATGCCCGTCTTCCTCGAGCGCGACGTCTGGGAGGAGTTCCTTGCACCAGGCAAGCTCGACGACGGCGGCAAACAGCACATGGTGCAACTGCTGACCGCCGAATCCGAGAAAGTCGCAGGCACGATCGTCGGCTATGAGGTCGATCCCAGGGTCAACAACTCCCGCACCGTCGACCCCACAGACCCATCCCTCGTCGAACCCCTGGCATCCTGACGGTTAGCCCTCGCACCGAGAATCGACCACAATCGTCACGTGGGCATCGAAAAGAAGCTGCAGATCAAACCGGGCAATCACATCGCGGTTCTGGGCAAGCCCGACGATGCCAACCTCCCATTGGGTGACCAGGCGACGACAGGTGCTGACCCCTCGACAGCGGATGTCGTCATCGCCTACGTGACGAACACGTCGGCTCTCGATGCGGTGGCCGGCCCTGCAATCCAAGCAGCCATCGATGATCGTCTGGCGTGGATCGCGTATCCGACGGCCGGTCAACTCGGCACCGATCTCAATCGGGACACCCTCGCCGCCGCTGTGATCGAGCGCGGAGGCCGTCCGGTGCGACAGATCTCGATCGACGACGTCTGGTCCGCGCTGCGTTTCCGTCCGGCGTGATCGGGTTCCGGCTCACAGCACGGCGGGTGGTGTGAGCGGCGGATCGACTTCCATCGAGGTGACCACGGCATCCCGGTCCGCGACCGCGGCGTGCACGGCAGCGACCATGTCCGAGCGGGATGCCCCGCGATGCGTCGGCCGGTGCCGGTACCGCACCGAGAGCGTCGCACGGTTCGGCTCGAGCGTCAGGTAGAGCACCTCGGCGTTCTTGCCGTCGACGATCGAGGAGACGCCGGCGCAGGCGGTGCGGATGCCTGCCACCACAGCATCCAGATCGTCGCGATCCCGGTATCGCACGCGCACCTGAACCTCGGAGCGCAGCGCAGTGCGCTCCGATTCGTTCAAGAACGGGGTCGAAAGCACACTGGCGTTCGGAATGTGCGCGACGGCACCATCGAACTGCCGCAGCGTCACGGATCTGCCGCTGATCTCGGTGACGACACCCTCGTACTCGCCGATGCGAACAGCATCGCCGCGCACGAATGGTCGCCTGGTCTGGATGACGAGTCCGGCCGCGTAGTTCTCCGCGATACCGCGAAGTGCGAGCACCGCAATCACGCCGAGCACGATCGCGAGCGCGATCACCGGTTGAATCGGCGCACCGAGGAACGTGAGCGCGATACCGACCCCGAGCAGGATCAGTATCAGGCGAACGCTTCTCGCAACGCGATTGGCGACGGTGGCAGGCAAACTCGGTATGCGTGCAAGCACAGCGGACGTACCGCGCTTGGCGAGCACGCCGAAAACGATGCCGAGAATGACGCTGATCACCGCGAAGGCGACATCCCATGGGTCGAGGCCGACAAGAAAGCCGGCCGCCTGCGTGGCATCCGAGGCTGCGATGATCATGCGATCTCCTCTCGAAGCGGCTCAGCGCAGCGGAATCGCCACGTCCGACCCGCCCTCACGGGTGAGCCGTGCTCCCATCTGCACGATCTGCGGCTCGGGCGCGAAGCCTCCCGCGAACAGAACCTGGCCCTGGGTGAATTGCGGTGACCTCTCCAGCAGGTCGGTTGGCGCGTAGCCGAACACCTGTGCCAACTCCTCGAGATCCCTCGTCGAACTCATCTTCATGAGCGCGAGGTTGTCGCACTGCGAGAGTGCATTCGGATGCAGCTTGGACGGCCGCTGGGTCGACAACAGCAGCCAGATCCCGTATTTGCGTCCCTCGGCGGCGATCTGCACGATCCGCTTAGTGAGCAGCCGCTCGAGTGGTGTTGCCGCGTCGGGCGAGCAGAGGTTGTGCGCCTCATCGATGACGACGAGAC
>DASZMW010000322.1:0-18881 GCA_035551735.1 Humibacter sp.
CGACCGCAGCTACTGGCGCAACAACCAGAAAGAGCCCGGCCGATGGCCGGGCTCTTCATGACACATGTCGCGACTCAGACGAGACCCATGTCCCGACTCATCACATGGTGGCGAGTGAGGGATTCGAACCCCCGAAGGCTACGCCGGCTGATTTACAGTCAGATCCCTTTGGCCGCTTGGGTAACTCGCCGAGGCGCTCCCGACCACATGTAATCACCTGACCGAACGCGCCTGATAAGGATACCCGGCTGCGAGCATCCCATGAAATCCGCGCAGGGCGACCTACTTCGAGGGGTCGTCGTTCTCGGTCGGCGGGTCGAACGGCGGGACCTCTTTCTCCGGATTATCCGCGGACTCCGACTCCGACGGCTCCTCAGGGCGGGCAGCGCCGTCCGCGGGCCACGACGTGTCGGGCGGCGCGTCGAGGCCCTCGTTGAGCGGCCCGGCGTTGGGAAGGAACTCCTGTGTCGGGCCGATTTCTGCTGGGTCACCTGCGAACGGCGCAGCCTCCTCCGGCGTTGCGTCCGCAGCCCCTGCCGCAGCAGTCCCTGTCGTGGCCGCCGCGCCGGCTCCGCCGATCTCCGCGGCCTCCTGGATGACTGTCTCATCGGATGCCGGCGCGTTCGCGTCCGGTGCGGGCAGCGCGCCACCGGCATCCGCCACCGCTTCCGCTGCGTCTTCCACCTGGCGTTCGGCGCGCCTCGAGCGCACGACACCGGCGATGACGAGTGCGATCACACCCAGCAGCACGATGATGCCGGCGACGATCAGCCACGGGGTCACGCTGGATCCGGTCGCGGCGAGGCCGCCCAAGTCTTGGCTCACGCGGCAACTATATGGCCGGAAGGCGTCGGCGTCACCAGCACTGCCGCACGAGACGCGAGCCCCGCGCCAGCCTAGACTCGCAGGTGCGAGGGGAGCCGTCTGAAGACATCCGCTCGCACGCGTATGTGAAAGGGGCGACAAGCCATGGCAGATTCCTCGTTCGACGTCGTCAGCAAGGTCGACAAGATGGAGGCCGACAACGCTGTTAATCAGGCGCGCAAAGAGGTCGACCAGCGCTACGACTTCAAGAACATCGGGGCGTCTGTGGAGTGGAGCAGCGAGAAGGTCCTGCTCAAGGCCAACACTGAGGAGCGCGTCAAGGCGATTCTCGACGTGCTCGAGTCGAAATTCATCAAGCGCGGAATCTCGCTGAAGAGCCTCGAGGTGGGCGACGCCTACCCCAGTGGCAAGGAGTTCCGGCTCGAGGTCACCCTCAAGGAGGGCATCGACCAGGACGCCGGCAAGAAGATCAACAAGCTCATCCGCGACGAGGCGCCGAAGACGGTCAAGAGTCAGATCCAGGGCGACGAGGTGCGCGTCTCGTCAAAGAGCCGCGACGACCTGCAGGCCACGATCGCGCTGCTCAAGAACGCCGACGTGGACCTCGACCTGCAGTTCGTGAACTTCCGCTGACGCATGCCGCTTCCCTCGACTGACACCGTCGTCCTGTATCCACTCGGCGCCGAAAAT
Organism: Humibacter sp.; assembly: GCA_035551735.1. Lineage (GTDB taxonomy): Bacteria > Actinomycetota > Actinomycetes > Actinomycetales > Microbacteriaceae > Humibacter. The sequence continues at coordinate 1,516 of DASZMW010000322.1, forward strand.
CCCGAGTCGCTCACCGCATCAGCCGTCGTACTGCACGTGCAGCCGTACGGCGACGGTCGCGAGCTCGTGCTTCTCGATCGCACTCCGGCGCATCCGGTGGATGCCGCATGGCCCGACCAGGGACCCGATCGCGGCACGATCCTCGCCGATGAACGAGAGCAACAACTCGTCGACGTGTTGCTGGGCGCCACCGACGGGACCAACCTCTTCATCGGCGCGGATGTGCCCGTACGACGCGGCACGGAGGGCTGGGCGTTCGTCGTCGTGCACGTGCTCGCCGAGCCGAGTCGCATCGCGGTCGGCGACACGGTGACCGTCGCTGTGGATGCCGCCGGGCGCCGGGCACTCTCCGTCGCCCACACACTCTGCCATCTCGCCTCGCTCGCACTGAACGAGGCGGTCGGCGAGCGCTGGAGCAAACCGGTGCGCGACGATGCACTCGGGCATCCGGACTTCGACCACGAAGCCATCCAGTCGTCGACGATCGTGCCGAACGGCTCGGTCGACGTGTTCCGGCTGAACAAGTCTTTGCGCCGCAAGGGATTCGCGACGGACGGTCTCGACGACGCGCTCGACGGCATCCGGGATGCCATGACCACGACCCTGCGCGACTGGATCGCGACGGATGCCCCTGTACACATCGAGCGCGACGGAGACGGTCTCAGCGACCCGCGTTTCTGGGTCTGCGACCTGCCACGCGGCACGGCGCGCATCGCGTGCGGCGGCACCCACGTGTCGTCGCTCGGCGAGCTGGGCGACGTGTCGGTCGCACTCGAGACGGGTGACGACGTGGGGACCGCGACGCTGACGATGCGGTGCGACGCCAGCCCGCGCTGATCCTTCGAGACAACCGGTGTGCTCAGCGAAGCGCGTACGGCAGCCAGCGGGCGAGCGAGTCGTAGGCACGCTGCCGAACATCCTTCGGCGACAACAGGATGTCGTGCAGCGCTCCGTCGAAACGCGCGACCGTGACAAGCGAGCCGAGGCGCGTCGACCGCTCGGCGATCCCGTTCACGTCGAGCACCACGTCGCTAGATCGCATCGCCTCGCTCCAGGTCGCCGCGATCGCCGACCTGGCGGACAGCATCGTGTACACCGGAATGTCGAGGCCGAGCCTGTTCGCCACCCGTTGATGCCCGGCGAACACCGCCGCCAACCAGGCCGGATGCAAAGGGAAGCCGCGCTCCGGTCGCCAGGCGAGGTCGTAATCCCACTCGCCTTCCCGCGTCGCCGACACGGAGCGTGTGTAGAAGCCGAGGTCGACCGCGGGCATCCTGCCTCGCGGCGAGACCCTGGCGTGCGCACCGATGAGCGGTTGCAGCACCTCGCGACCGAGCGGCCCGGTCTGGAACTCGAGCCACGGGCTGTTCAGCACGAGAGCGGATGCCACTCCCCTGTGCCGCGCTGCCCACAGGCTGAGCGTGAGCCCGCCCGTCGAGTGCCCCATCAGCACGAGACTGCGACGAGACGGCGCTGCGGACTGTGTGGAGTGTCCCATCGCGGCGAGCGCTGCCGCGATGTCCTGGTCGTACGTGGTCAGGTCGGTGATGAAGCCGGGCGTCTGGCCGGGTCGCAGACTGCGTCCGTAACGTCGAAGGTCGAGTGCGTAGAACCGGGCGCCCTGCCGCCACCAGAACTCCGCAAGCTCGCGCTGGAAGAAGTAGTCGGACCATCCGTGCACGTAGAGCACGTCGACTCCGCGTGCGGCGGCGGGCAGGATGCGCGGGGCGCGGCGGTACCGCACCAGCGTTGCGACGACCTCATGGTCGCGCTCGCGCCCGAGCGGCAACGTGCGCTGCTCGAACGGGTGGCCGAGGACATCCGGCTCCCACTCCCCCATGGGGGCAGCCTACGTGGAGGCTCGCGGCCGGCCGGCAACAGCGCCATTTGCGCTCTCTTGCGCCCGCTCGAGTGGCGCGGTTAAGCGCAAATGGCGCTGTTGTCGTGCACGTCAGTCCTCGCGGTTCGAGATGCGCACCATCTCGTCGCGCGGCACGACCTTGATGCGAGTGCGCCCCTGCTCAGCGCCGAGGGCCTGCTCGTGGGCATCCAGATTGTGCCATCCCTCGAGATCCGTGTACTCCACGCCACGGGAGCGCAGCAGCTCGACGACGGATTCCTCCGACGGCTCGGAGGGCGTCCACCAGTTACCGAGGTCGTTGATGAGGTGCGAGACCGTCTCCATGGCATCCGACTTGGTGTGCCCGATGAGGCCGACGGGTCCGCGCTTGATCCAGCCTGTTGCGTAGACGCCGTAGAACTGCGTGTTGTCTTCCGTGTGCAGCGCCTGGCCTTCGTGGTTGGGGATCACACCGTGGTACTCGTCGAATGGGATGCCCGGCAGAGGCGACCCGAAATATCCGACCGCGCGGTACACGGCGCTCACCGGCACCTCACGCATCTCGCCGGTGCCGTGCACGCCGCCCTGCCCGTCGGGTGCCGTGCGCTCGTACCTGATGGCCGCCACTCGCCCGTTGCCGTCGTCGACGAACTCGACGGGCTTCGCGTAGAAGTGCAGGTGCAGACGGCGTGAGGCCTGTTGGGCCGCCGGTTCCTGAGCCTGTCGAAGGGCGCGCTGCCGCCACTGCTGCAGCACCCGGTCGATCACGAGCACCTGCTTGTTGCCGGCGACGATCGCGCGATCGTGGTCGTCGTAGTCGAAGTCCTCGTCGTAGAGGATCATGTCCACGTCGCGCAGCTCGCCGAGTTCGCGCAGCTCGAGCGGGGTGAACTTCACCGATGTCGGGCCGCGGCGTCCGAAGACGTGCACGTCGGTGACGGGAGACTGCTTCAGCCCCTCGTAGACGTTGTCGGGAATCTCGGTGGGGAGCAGGTCGTCGGCGTGCTTCGCGAGCACACGCGCGACATCCAGTGCCACGTTGCCGTTGCCGATCACGGCGACGGACTCGTCGTGCAGCGGCCAGCTGCGCGGGTAGTCGGGGTGCCCGTCGTACCAGCTCACGAATTCGGCGGCACCGTACGACCCCTCGAGCTCGATGCCCGGAATGGCGAGCGACGAGTCGCGCACCGCGCCCGTCGCGAAGATGACGGCGTTGTAGTGACGCTTGAGGTCGTCGAGCGTGATGTCCGTGCCGTAGTTCACGTTGCCGAAGATGCGGATGTCGCCGCGGTCGAGCACATCGCGCAACGCTGTGATGATGCCCTTGATGCGCGGGTGATCCGGAGCGACGCCGTAACGCACCAGGCCGTACGGCGCAGGAAGCTGCTCGAACAGATCGATGGAGACGTCGAACTCTCGCTCGGCTTTGAGCAGGATGTCCGCCGAGTAGATGCCGGCAGGTCCGGCTCCGACGATGGCCAGGCGGAGCTTGGTCATGAAGTCTTCCCTTTCGTTGCAGCCTTGCTGCTTGTCTGCGTGCAGTGCGCTACTGACGTGCATGGCGGCATCCGATGCGTGCGGTCAGCTGGAACGCTCGACGATGGTATCGGCGAACCGGGTGAGAGCCCGTTTGACCGGCCCATCGGGCAGCGGCGTGATGGCCTCGACGGCCTCGCGGGCCCAGCGATACGCCTCGTCGAGCGTCTCCTGCGTGACGGGATGCGCTCGCAACTGCGCCACCGCGTCGCTCACGTCGACGTCGTCGGGAGCACCGAGCACCTCGGTCTCGAGCCGTTCGAGCAGAGCGGATGCCGTCGCGTCGCTCCCCGCTCGTGCCCGCAGTTTGAGCAGAGGCAAGGTCGCGACACCGGCGCGGAGGTCGGTGCCGGGCGTCTTGCCCGTCTCTTCACCCTCGACTGAGAGGTCGATGACATCGTCGACGATCTGGAACCCGACGCCGACCTTCTCGCCGAACTCCATGACGGGACGGATGAACTCCTTCGGCGCTCCCGAGAACATCACCCCCATCTGTGCGGAGGCGGCGATGAGCGAACCGGTCTTGTCGGAGAGCACGCGGATGTAATGGTCGACCGGATCGTCGCCCTCGTTCGGACCGACGGTCTCGTGCAGCTGTCCGAGGCAGAGTCGCTCGAACGTGTCAGCCTGCAGCCTGATGGCGCCTTCCCCGAGGCTGGCCACCAGCTGGCTCGCGCGTGCGAAGAGCAGGTCGCCGGTGAGCACGGCGACCGAGTTTCCCCACACGTGCTGCGCGCTCGGGACGCCGCGACGGGTGAGTGCCTCGTCCATCACGTCGTCGTGGTACAGCGACGCGAGGTGAGTGATCTCCACGGCCTGGGCAGCGGTGATCACCTCGGGCGTCGCGCCTTCGCCGAGCTGTGCGGTGAGGAGTGTGAGCATGGGGCGAACGCGCTTGCCGCCGGCGTTCAGGAGGTAGCGCGTCGTGACATCCGCCACCTCGTCCGCGTAGCGCACCTGCTCACGCAGGCCGTCTTCGACGAGATCGAGGCCGGCGTCGATGCGCTTGGCGAACTGCTTGTCATCGCTCGACGCGAAGAGCCGCTCCGTGAAGCCGATCTGGCTCGACAGGGTGTTCCCGCGACGTGCGAGAGGCAGTGATGGCACTACTGGTCACCCTTCGTTGCTGCGCCCCGGTCGGAGGCCGCAGTGGGATCGGGCACGAAACCGCGGTGCAGTGCGACGATTCCGGCCGTGAGGTTGCGGTACGCGACGCGCTCGAAACCGACGCCGCTGATCATGTGGGCGAGCGACTGCTGGTCGGGCCAGTCGCGGATCGACTCCATGAGATAGGAGTAGGCGGACGGGTTCGACGACGCGAGTCGGGCGAAGATCGGCATGCCGTACGTGAGATACGCGTGGTACGCAGAGCGGAGCACGGATGCCGGCGGCCGGGAGAACTCGCACACCACGAGCCGGCCTCCCGGCTTCGTCACACGGAAGAACTCCGCCAGCGCCGCTGACGGGTCGACGATGTTGCGCAGTCCGAACGAGATGGTGACGGTGTCGAAGCTGTCGTCGTCGAACGGAAGCTGTGTGGCATCCGCCTGCACGAATTCGACGTTCGTGTTGCCGGCATGCCGCTGTCTGCCGACGGCGATCATGCCGGGCGAGAAGTCGGCGGCGACGACGCGCGCGCCGGAGCGCGCGAGCGAGGCGCTCGAGGTACCGGTGCCCGCCGCGACATCGAGAATGAGTTGGCCTGGGCGCGGGTCAACGGCGCGTGTCGTCGCGATGCGCCAGAGGGTCGCGTTGCCGACGGACAACACCGTGTTCGTGCGGTCGTAGTGATACGAGACCTCATCGAACATTGCGGCGACGTCCGACGGCTGCTTGCTCAGGTCGGCCCTACTCACCCGATCAAGCTTAGTTCGGCTGGCCGAGCGGTGGCTTCACCACCGGTTGTGCACGTCCTCCGCCCAGCCGAGCAGACCGTCGACCCGCTGCCGCTCACCCGATTCGTCGGCCACCCAGCCGAAGAAGTGGCCGAAGCACTGGTGCGTGCTCGACGCGACGATTCCCAGCTGGGTGCCCGATTCCTTCACCTGGAACGGCGTGAACTCGACATCCGCTCGCTCCCCGCGAATGTGCCACGGCCGCAGCCAGTCATCGCTGGAGTACTCCCAGACGAGTTCTTCGCTGATCTTGTGCACGCGCCCGTCGACCACGAAAGCGTTCTCCGTCGACCCCGTTCCGTCGGTCCATCGGCCGCCGAGCTGGAGGCCGACGCGTCGCCGCGCAGCCCCCTCACCGACGAATCCGGACGCCGCGCCCCAGTTCCACCTCACGTCGTATGGCCAACGCCCGCGCCCGTGATCGAGCACCGCCCAGGACCGGCCGGCAGGGATGTCGTGCTCGACACCGTCGACCGTGAGCGTTCCGACCGCGGGACGGTCGACATCCTTCACCGTGTACTGGAACAACCGCTTCGACCACGGCACCACGACAGCCATCGCCTCGTGCTCGGCGAGAGTGCGTCCGTCAGGCCGCGTGGCCAGCACGTCGAGAGACACGCGCGGTGCGGATGCCAGCAGCCGCGTTCCGCCGTCCACCTCGTCGATGGCGATGCTGAGCTCTCCTCCCTGCACCTTCGCGCGAGCGCCGGCGTGCCCGGTCCCGATGGACCCCGGCAACTCCACGCCGCGGGCGAAGGGCACCACCGCATTCACCGGGATTGCCTCCGAGGTCGAACGGTCGAAGACCCACAGCTCGTGCACGCCCGCGTAGTCGATCGACGACACGGTCAAGGCGATGAGGTGGGTCGGCGTGGTGAGGCCCCAGTACTCCCATCGCTTGTTGCGACCCCGGCCGTACCCTCCGTGCCCGACGCGATCGGTGACGACGAGCGGCGTGCGCGACCAGCCGACGGCATCCGGGTTCAGGCGTCCGTTCGGCAAACAGAGGTCGACGCGAGCCGTGAGTTCTCGCTCGGCGACGCGGCGCGTCGATCGGGGTGCGGTGTCTGGCATAGAGGACTCCTCATCGAGCCTGAAGCGGGTCGGGCAACACTACTCCGGAGCAGGGCGCCGCTGAGTGCCCGCCCAGGGGCGTGGACGTACGCTAGTGCCGTGACCGTAACCGCGACCCGAGTACAGGCGTTGACGGTCGAGACCACCAAGCTCGACGACGTCCGACACATCCTCCCCTTCACCGATGCGCATGCCCCTCTTGTGTGGCTGCGCAAGGGCGAGGGCATCGCCGGTGCAGGCGAGGCGCTTCGGCTGGAGTTCCACGGCGCCGACCGCGTCGCGCAGGCATCCGCCGCCTGGAAGCAGCTTGCAGCTGCCTGCACGGTCACCGACCCGGTGCGGCTGCCCGGTAGCGGCCTCGTCGCCTTCGGCACGTTCGCGTTCGACGACGAGAGCGCCGCGACAAGCGTGCTCATCGTGCCCCGGATCGTGATCGGTCGCCGAGGCGGAACGGCGTGGATCACGCGCATCAGGCACACCGACGAGCAGGTCATGCCGACCGTGCCGCACGCCCAGCCGTTCGGTGCCGAATACCGTCTCACGATGCTTCCCGGCGCGCTCACCCGTGAGGCGTACAAGCGCGCTGTCGTCGCCGCCACCGAACGCATCCGCGCTGGCGAACTCGAGAAGGTCGTGCTCGCGCGCGATCTGCGAGCCCACCTCCCCGTGGAATCCGACGTGCGCCGCGCGCTCGTCGAGCTCGCGCTGGGCTATCCGGACTGCTGGACGTATGCCGTCGACGGCATGCTGGGTTCCAGCCCCGAGACCTTGGTGCGGGTGCACGGAGGAACGCTCGACGCCCGAGTGCTGGCCGGTACGAGCGCGCGCGGCCGCGACGCGGCGTCAGATCACGACTCGGCCGACGACTTGCTGCGCAGCTCCAAGGACCTTCACGAGCACGCGGTGGCCGTGCGCAGCGTGGTCGACGCGCTGGCACAGCACACGTCGACGCTCGAGGCGAGCAGACAGCCGTTCCCGCTGAAGTTGCCGAACCTGTGGCACCTCGCGACGGATGTCTCGGGCACGCTGAGCGACGGATCAGGCTCGCTCGACCTCGTCGCAGCACTGCATCCGACGGCCGCCGTCGCCGGAACGCCGACGGATGTCGCGCTACGGGTCATCCACGAGTTGGAGCCGTTCGACCGTGAGCGCTACGCCGGCCCGGTCGGCTGGATCGGTGCGAACGGCGACGGAGAGTGGGCGATCGCCCTGCGCGGCGCTCAGGTGAAGGCGTCGGGAGACATCACCGCATATGCCGGGTGCGGCATCATGGGCGACTCCGTTCCGGAGCGCGAGCTCGCGGAGACGAGCATGAAGTTTCGGCCGATCACCGAGGCGTTCGGGTAGTAGCTCGTCAGTGCGTCAGCGGCACGTGAACGATGCTCGTTCCGTGTGGCGGCGCCGACAGCGCCTGGTCTAGTTCGCCACGCGTCGTGACGCGGCGATAGCTCCAGCCGTAGGCCTCGGCCAGCTCCGGCCATTCGATCCGTTGCGGTGTCGTCAGAACGCGACGCATCGCCTCTGGCGGTGCCGTCGCGGCGACCTCGAGCGAGTCGAAGATCGTGCCTCCGTCGTCGTCTCCGACCACCACCTGCACGGTCGGACGGCGCTCGCCATCGCCGAACAGCAACGCCCCGACATCATGCAACAGTGCCAGGTCGCCGAGCAATACGCGGGTCGTGCCGTGCGGGGCATCCGCGTCGGCGGGTTGCGAGGCGAGGCCGATGCCGATCGCTGTCGAGATGGTGCCGTCGATGCCTGCCAGCCCGCGGTTCGCATGCACGCTGATGCGCTTGCCGGGCACGGTGGCATCCAGCTCGCGGATCAGGCGTGATGCTCCCAGCACCAGGCGGTCGTGCGGCCAGGTGAAGCGCCAGAGCGCCTCACCGAGCATGCGCCGGGTGACAGGGGCGCGTACCGCAGCGAACTCCGCCTTGGCAAAGGCCAATCGTTGCTGCGGCGAGTGGGACCTCGCCGCCTCCACGTCGGGTGCGACCTCGTCTGCGGAGGCGTCGGCCCTGTCATCGAGCAGGGCGCGGCTTGCGAACACCCAGCGACCCACCCAGGCGCGGGCTTCCCTGTCGCGCGGGTTCGAGTCGTGCACCTCGAGCGATGCCACCGCTTTCGCAGATCGCGTCGGGTCGTAGACCTCTTCGCCGACGGGAGCGACGACGATCACCTCGACACCGTCGCGCGAAAGCAGGGCAGGAATCTCGCGGCTCAACGTCGGATGCCCGAACACGATCGCCCGCTCCACCGCACCGCCGAACTCCGCGTCGTGCAGGAGCTCGCGGTAAGCGGCCACCAGGTTGGGTCCGAACCGGGAGCCGCTCGAGCCTTCCGCGATCAGCGGCCACCCGCCGCTGCGTGCGAGTTCCTCAGCAGCCGGTCCCGCGGCGTGCCCTGCGATGACGACCGTGCGGATGCCCGGCTCGAGCACGAGATGCCCGCGGCCGAGCGGCGCAGGAGGGCTGGCATCCGCCTCGCCTTCCTGGACGGTCTCGGCCGTGAACCCCGCGAAACCGGCCGCCTCGCTGAGGTCGGGCACGGCGACGGAGAGCGGCTCGCGGAATGCGAGGTTCAGGTGCACCGGGCCCGCATCGTCGAGCGAGGCGGACCAGGCCTCGGTGGCGAGGCGGACGTAGGCATCCGTCTCGCCGTCTGCGCCGGTCGGAGCATCGACGTCGAGCGCTCGTCGCACCGCTGCGCCGTACATGCCGGCCTGCACCGTCGTCTGGTTAGAGCGGATGCCTCGCAACTGCACCGGCCGATCCGCCGTCAGCACGATCATCGGCACGTTCGAGTGGTGTGCCTCGAGCACGGCGGGCAGCAAGTTGGCCGTTGCGGTGCCGCTCGTGGTGATGACGGCGGCTGGGCGACCACTCTCGACGGCCAGGCCGAGGGCGAGAAAGCCGCCGACCCGTTCGTCGACGCGCACGTGAAGCTCGACGGCGCCGATGCGTTCGAGTTCGGCGGCGACCAGAGCGAGCGCCTGCGAGCGTGAGCCTGGGCTGAGCACGATGTGCTTCAGTCCGCGACGTACGAGTTCGACGAGCAGTGCGAGGGATGCGTCGGTGGCCGGGTTACCGGTGTACGGCAAGTTGAAGGGCGTGCTGGCGCTCTCGGTGCCGAAGTCGCCGCGATGTGCCGGCTCAGGCATCCCGTCTGCCGTCGGTGTCGCCTGACTTCTTCTTGGGCGTGTCGTCGAGGTCGGAGAGCTCGCGCTCGAGGCGGCGGATGCGTTCCTGCTGCTGACGATCACGCTCGAGGTTACGCAGGAAGTCGGGGTCGTCATCGGGAGCGACCGTGCGAGGTCCGGCCTGCCTGTCGCGACGCGGGCGACCGACGGCGAACCACAGAATGGCGCCGATCAACGGGAAGACGATGACGATCGGAACCCATGCCGCTTTCGGCAGTCCGCGAACACGGCCTCGTTCCGCCAACGCGCAGTCCACGATCGAATAGATGTAGAACAGCGCGGCAATGACTCCGATGACGAGCCACACGCGAACCATGAGGCCATGCTAACGCGCGAGGCTCTTCGCCGTCCGTCCACGGCGAACCTCACAGGAGGCTCACTCGCACGGGCCGCAGCCCTGATCTGATGCACAGCGCGCGTACCTACACTTGAAGGGTGAAACGCATTCCGGGCTGGCTCACGTACACGGTGTTGCGGCTGCTCTTCGTTGCCGTGCCTCTCGTGGTGCTCCTGCTGATTCTGCCCGGCGAGTACTGGATCTTCTCCGCCGCGGCGGCCGTGATCATCGGGCTGTGCCTGTCGTTCCTCTTTCTGCGCAAGCCTCGTCAGGCCGTCGCCGATCAGCTCGCCGCAGCGCGCAAGAGGGAGCGCACCGAGGCGAAGCCGACGGTCGACGACGAGGTCGAGGATGCCGCGGTCGACGCGGCGAACGAGCGGTCTCGGCGCGCGGCGGAATAGCCGACCTACAACGGCGACCAGGCGAGGGCGGCTGCAAGGAACGCTGCGTATGCCAAGGCGCTGATCGACGTGAGTTGCAGGGAGATGATCAGTTCTCTCGGGGTGCGTGCGAAGAGGGCGATGATCACGGCGGGAACGGCGGCGATCAGTGTGAAGAAGCCGAGCCATCCGAGCGTGTAGATCAGGCTGATCAGCGCCAGGATGAGGAACGGCACGAGCACGAAGACCGCGAACAGCACACGCGACCAGGCACGTCCGATCAGCACCGAGAGCGTGCGTTTTCCGGCCTCTTCGTCGACGGCGATGTCGCGCAGGTTGTTCACGACGAGCACGGCGCACGCGAAGAGTCCGACGGCGACGGCTCCGAACCAGGCGACCTGGGAGACGTTGAGCACCTGCACATACATCGTGCCTGCCGTGGCCACGAGGCCGAAGAAGACGAAGACGAAGATCTCGCCGAGCCCGTAGTACCCGTACGGATGCTTGCCGCCGGTATAGAACCACGCCGCGGCGATGGCGGCCGCGCCGACGATAAGCAGCCACCACTGCTGGGACGCGACGACCAGCAGAAGGCCGGCGATCGCGGCGAGGCCGAAGAAGACGAGGGCGACGGCCAGCACGACGCGCGGCTTCGCTTTGCCCGATCCGGTCAGACGGCTCGGGCCGATCCGGTAGGCGTCTGTGCCGCGGATGCCGTCCGAGTAGTCGTTGGCGTAGTTCACGCCGATCTGCAGGCACAGCGCCACGACGAGGCAGAGGATGGCGCGGATCCAGTGGAAGATGCCCGGATCACTCGCGTCGACGGCGGCCCCTGTGCCGACCAGCACGGGTGCGATGGCCAGCGGAAGCGTGCGCAGGCGTGCGCCTCCCACCCAGTCCCCGAAGCGTGCGGGAGCGACCGCACCGGGCCGTCCGGCCGGATGTCCGCCCTTGCGCTTCGACTTGGGCTTCGGCTTTCTACGCGTGCTGCTCATCACAAGGGGGCATCATATCGACGCACGTTAGGTCGCGTCTCTCGTGTCGTTATCGGAGACATCTTTTTCGATCGAGTAACGGGATGCGACCAGCCGTGCGAGGGCGACGCGATCCGGTTTGCCGGAGGCGAGAAGCGGCATCCGCTCGACGGACACGATGCCGGACGGCGCCGCTGCACGGCCGAAGTCGGCTTGCACCGCTGCGCGCAGGTCGGCGAGCGCGAGTGGCGGCTCGCCTTCGACGACCACGATCGGCACCTGGCCCCATTCTCCGCTGGCCCTGGCCACCACGACCGCGTCGCTCAGCCCTCGTTGCCTGCGAACGGATGCCTGCACCGCATCGAGCGACACCTTCTCCCCTCCCGAGATGATGACATTGTCGGCGCGGCCCGTGACGCGCACCCGACCGTCGATGTCCACTGTGCCGAGATCGCCGGTGCGATACCAGCGCACGCCGTCTGCGGTGTGGAACGAGGCATCCGTACGATCGCGGTCGATGGTGCCGTCGCTGTCGAGGTAACCCTCGGCGAGCACCGGACCGGCCAGTTCGAGGTGACCGTCGGCTTCGCGGGCGTGGACCGGTCCGATCGGCATTCCGTCGTAGACGCATCCACCGCCGGTCTCGCTGGATCCGTACGTGCGCACGATGCGCAGGCCGGCGTCGAGGGCGCGTTCGCGGAGCTCGGGCTGCAGAGCCTGGCCGCCGATGAGGATGGCGTCGAACCTGCGAAGCACGTCGAGCGCGGGGCCTACCGGCGCAGCGACCTCGAGCAGACGCGCGAGTTGCACCGGTACCAGCGACGTGAAGCTCTGGTCGGAGTCGAGGGTCGCGGCGGCGTCGCAGAAGGCGAGCGGGTCGAAGTGCCTGGGCGGGAGGATGACCGGTTCGGTGCCCGCTGCGATGGAGCGGACGAGCACGTTCGCTCCGGCGATGTAGTGGGCGGGAAGGGCGAGAAGCCACCTGGCAACGCCTGGTTCCTGACGATCGATCGCGCCGGCGGATGCCGCGGCGCTTGCCAGCAGCGCGTCAGCGCTCAGCGCCACCCGCTTCGGAGTGCCGGTGGAGCCGGAGGTCTCGACGACGAGCGCGACGTTCTGTGGGACCGTGCCCGCTCGCGCCGACAGCCCAGCCGGTAGCGACCCAGCCTGTCGCGGCAGCACCGCCGGTCCATCACCGGTCACTGCGTCACGGAGGGCGCGATACACGGCATGCGCGTCGTCCGCATCGATGGCGACTAGCTGGCGACTCACGTCTCAACGCTATCGCCGCGACGCTGACCGCTGCATGCAGCGCCTGACGTTTGCCTCACAAGGACGGCAGCCGACGCGAGCGAACCCATAACCTTGAGCGCGTGACGAACAGCTCCTCGGCAAAGAAGGCCCGCCGGAACGCAGCCCGCGAACACGCCCGCCTCATGCGGGAAGAGGCAGCGAAGAAGGCCAAGCGGAGAAGGATCATCGTTCAGAGCTCGATCGGAGCCGGCATTCTCGTCGTGCTGCTTGTCATCGTTCTCGTGGTCATCCAGGTGGCGAAGCCCGCGCAGACGGCGGGGCCGCAGAACATGCTCAGCGACGGCATCGTGCTCACGAGCACCACGAGCTATGTCTCGACGGCCGCGATTCCGAACGGCGGCAAGCCGACGCCCACGAAGCAGGCGAACGACGGCAAGGCGCACATCACGCTGTATGAAGACCTTCAGTGCCCCGTCTGTCAACAGTTCGAGAAGGCGAACGACCAGCAGATCGTCGGATGGCTGAACGCCGGAACAGCGACTGTCGAGATTCACCCCGTGTCGATTCTGGACCGGCTTTCCAGCGGGAACAGATACTCGTCACGTGCCGCCAACGCGATGGCCTGCGTCGCGCAGTACGACCCGAAGGACTTCTGGGCAGTCAATAGGGCGTTCTACGACGACCAGCCGAAGGAAGGAAGCAATGGTCGAACCAACACGCAGATACTGGCGACCATGAGGTCGGCCGGCGTCGACGGCACCCATGTCTCAGCGTGCGTGAACGATGAGACCTTCAAGGGTTGGGTGACTGCCGCCACGAACCGGATCACCCCACCGGGGACGACATTCCCGAATTCGAAGGTCACGGTGCCCGCGACCGGCTTCGGAACGCCGACCATCATCGTCAACGGAAAGGCCTACACGCCCCCGAACAACAACCTGGGCTACGCCGACACCGCCGCGTTCGCCACCTTCGTGAAGGGCCTGGCGCCGAAGGTCGGCTGAGGGGACGCTCCCTCTCAGTACTGCCAGGGGAAGGACGACCAGTCGGGGTCTCGCTTCTCGAGGAACGCATCCCGCCCCTCGACCGCTTCATCGGTACCGTAGGCGAGCCGCGTCGCCTCGCCCGCGAACACCTGCTGGCCCACGAGCCCATCGTCCACGGCGTTGAACGCGAACTTGAGCATCCGGATGGCCGTCGGCGACTTGCCGAGAATGGTGCGCGCCCATTCGATGGCCGTCGATTCCAACTCGGAATGCGGCACCACAGCGTTCACGGCACCCATCTCGTACGCTCGCTGCGCCGAATACTCCTGGGCGAGGAAGAACACTTCACGCGCGACCTTCTGCCCGATCTGCCTGGCGAAGTATGCGCTGCCGTAACCGCCGTCGAAGGAGCCGACGTCGGCATCCGTCTGCTTGAATCTGCCGTGCTCGGCGCTGGCGATCGTGAGGTCGCACACGACGTGCAGGGAGTGTCCGCCACCGGCAGCCCAGCCGGGCACCACGGCGATCACGACCTTCGGCATGAACCGGATGAGCCGCTGTACCTCGAGGATGTGCAGGCGGCCGACTGCACCGTGGGTGCCCGGGCTGTCTGCAGTCCCTCCCGTGCCGTCGATGACGGCCGTCTCAGAGTCGGAGTACTTGTACCCGTCACGCCCGCGGATGCGCTGGTCCCCGCCCGAGCAGAACGCCCAGCCGCCGTCCTTGGGACTCGGACCGTTCCCGGTCAGCAGTACGACGCCGATCCGCGGGTTCTGCCGCGCGTCGTCGAGCGCGGTGTACAGCTCGTCGACCGTGTGCGGCCGGAACGCGTTGCGCACCTCCGGCCGGTTGAACGCGACCCTGGCGATGCGTCCGTCGTTCGAGTGGTGGTACGCGATGTCGGTGAAGGCGTCGCCCACCGGGGCGAGAGTCCACACACTCGGATCGAACAGCTCGGATACCTGCTGAGTCATATGGCAAGCCTATGAGCGAGACTTCGCTTTCGTGCCGAGACTGCGCACCACGGCCGAAGTCTCGGCACGAAAGCGAAGTCTCGCTGAGGCCGGGCGCTGGTGCCGGGGTGCGGGCGCCGGGGCGGGCGAGCGTCAGGCGGCTGCCAGCCACTCGCGCGCGGCGGTCACCAGCGCGTGCACGCCCACCTCGAGCGTCGGGTGCGGCAGGGGCGCGAAGTGCGGCGAGTGGTTCGACGGGATGTCGGCATCCGTCGTCCCGTTGACCAGTCCGCTCGTGAAGCGTGCCGGGTCCTCGCCACCGAGCAGCCAGTAGACGATCGGCACACCGACCGCCGTCGCGAGAGCACCGACGTCTTCGCTGCCTGTGACACGACCTGGGTCGATCACGCGCGCCTCACCGAACGCCTCGACGAATGCACCGACCGTGCGGGCCGTCGCCTCCTCATCGTTGTACAGCACGGGGAACGAGTCGGTGAGTTCGACATCCGGCGCCCTGGTCGCCCCGGATGCCGCCGCCTCCGCGTCCGCGATGCGCGTGATCGCAGACACGACGCGGTCACGCACCCCCGTGTCGTACGTGCGGATGTTGATGCCGAGCGTGGCATCCGGCGGGATGATGTTGACCTTCGTACCGGCGTGCAGCGTGCCGACCGACACCACGGCCGTCTCGCCGCCGGCGATCTCGCGCGACACGATCGTCTGCAGCCGCATGACCGTCGCCGCGGCCATCACGATCGGATCGATCGTCGCCTCGGGGCGAGACCCGTGCCCGCCTTCGCCGTGCAGCGTGATCCGCACGTCGTCGGTGGCGGCGAACGCGGGTCCGGCGTGCACGCCCACGACTCCGGCGGGCGCCGGCGCGACGTGCTGACCGAGCACGATGTCAGGCTTCGGCACCCGGTCGTAGAGTCCGTCGGCGATCATCTCGAGCGCCCCGGAACCCAGCTCCTCCGCCGGCTGGAACAGGAACACCACTGTGCCGTTCCACTCCGATTGCGAAGCCGCCAACACCTCGGCCGCGCCCAGCAGGCAGGTCACGTGCACGTCGTGTCCGCACGCGTGCATCACCGGCACGTCGGTGCCGTCTGAGTCGGTGGCGCGCTGCGTGCTCGCGTAGTCGAGGCCGGTCTCCTCCTCGACGGGGAGGGCATCCATGTCGGCCCGCAGCAGCACAGTCGGACCGTCGCCGTTGCGCAACACGCCGACGACGCCGGTGCGTCCGATGCCCTCGATCACGTGGATGCCCAGACCCGCAAGACCGTCGGCTGCGATCTTCGCGGTGCGATGCTCCTGGAACGACAGTTCAGGATGCCTGTGCAGGTCTTTGTAAACGGCTTCCAGATCCAGGGCCATCGGTTCCTCCTCGAGACAATGCGCGTTCGGGCGCGAGAACTAGCCTCACACACGTCGGCTGTGCTGGCGGTGCCAGACTGTGAGGATGCCTGAGCCGCACGCCGCAGTGCCTACCGCAGTGCCCGCCGCCGACCTTCCGCCTTTGGAAGACCTGCTGGCTGAGGCGCACGTCGTCGCGCTGCCGATGGTCACGAAGTTCCGCGGCGTCACTCTTCGCGAGGCGTTCCTGACCCGCGGTCCGCGAGGCTGGACGGAGTTCTCGCCGTTCGTCGAGTACGGCGACCGGGAGGCATCCGCGTGGCTCACGGCCGCGATCGATTTCGGCTGGGGCGACGACCCTGAGCCGGTGCGTGACAGCGTTCACGTGAACGCGACGGTTCCCTCGGTAGCGGCGGGCGAGGTGGCATCCGTGCTGGCGAGGTTCCCCGGCTGCCGCACCGCGAAGGTGAAGGTCGCCGAGCCCGGGCAACAGCTCGCGGACGACGTCGCACGCGTGGCCGCCGTGCGGGACGT
Organism: Humibacter sp.; assembly: GCA_035551735.1. Taxonomy (GTDB): domain Bacteria; phylum Actinomycetota; class Actinomycetes; order Actinomycetales; family Microbacteriaceae; genus Humibacter. Next base: position 17,831 of record DASZMW010000322.1, read on the forward strand.
GCTCGGCGCCGAGGGCCGCATCCGGGTGGACGCGAACGGCCTCTGGAACGTCGACGAGGCGGAGCACGCCATCCACGCCCTCGCGGCCTGCGACCTCGAGTACGTCGAGCAGCCGTGCGCGACCGTCGACGAGCTGGCCGACGTGCGGCGGCGCGTGAAGTACATGGGCATCCCGATCGCGGCTGACGAGAGCGTGCGCAAGGCAGCTGACCCGCTCGCGGTGGCACGGGCCGGTGCAGCGGACGTGCTGATCGTGAAAGCGCAGCCGCTCGGAGGCATCCGTTCAGCGCTCGAGATCATCTCGCTCGCCGGGCTGCCCGTCGTGGTGTCGAGCGCGATCGACACGTCGGTGGGGCTCGCCATGGGGGCGATGCTGGCGGCATCCGTGCCGAGACTCGACCTCGACTGCGGGCTCGGCACAGCAGCGCTACTGGCTGCGGATGTCACGCGCGACCCGCTCACGCCCGCCGACGGCGCGATCTCCGTGCGTCGCGTCGAGGCCGATGAGGCACTGCTGGCCGAAAACGCCGCGGATGCCGACCGGCACGCCTGGTGGATCGCCCGCGTCGAGCGCTGCTACCGCGTGCTCGCAGAGTCGGCCGCCTGAGTCCGATCGGCACCACGACTGCGGTCCCTTCGGGAATGCGTGTCGGTGGTGTGTGGTTGCCTCAAGCTCACGGCAACGGCGCCGCCGATGAAGGGCGGGCGTCGACTCGTCCTGTGAAAGGGCGCGCGCATGACGGCGGTAGAACAAGAACTCGGCACGGACACCTCGTCAGCGCGTCGTCGTGCGCCACTCGCATTCTGGACGGCCGGCGCCGTGATCGTCGTCGCACTTTGGGCGAGCGGCTCCCCCGCCATGGTGTACCCGCTCTACGAGCGCATCTGGAGCCTGCCTCCCGCGGTGACCACGTCCGTCTTCGCTGTGTACCCGCTCGTGCTGATCATTGTGCTTCTGCTCTTCGGTGATCTGTCGGACCACATCGGGCGCCGTACGGCGATTCTGCTCGGGCTGGCGTCGATCTTCATCGGCGTGCTCGTCTTCGCCCTC
>DASZMW010000323.1:0-5956 GCA_035551735.1 Humibacter sp.
GACACTGTCGATGGTCTCGGTCGGAGCTGGCGGCATACCTCGTTTGAAGACCAGCACGCCGATCAGCCCGAAGATTGCGGCCAGAATCAGCAGACCGCCAGCGACGATCAGCGCCGCAGCCCATCCTGGCAGCGCCACCGCGATGCCGAGCACGGCAGCCGCGACGAGAACGCCGAGCATGAAGAACAGCAGTATTCCGGCAACGAGGAAGAGCCCGATACCGATTCCGGCATTGATCGCCTTACGGACCAGCTCGGCCTTCAGCTGCGCCAACTCGGCCTTGAGCAGCGCGACCACGAGGCCGGGCAACTCCCGCAGCAGCTGAATCAGCGAGCGCTTGTCGCGCGGCTGCGTGCCGTCGGCCATCAGGATGCCTGCCCATCCGATCCGGCAGACCCGCGCCGCGAGCTACCCGACTTCGACGACGAGGTCGACGGCTTGCGTGCGGCCGTCTTGCTGCCGCTCGAGGCTTCCGTGTCGGAGGCCTTCGCTCCCGAAGCCTTCGTCCCTGAGGTCTTGGCTGTTGAGGTCTTGGCTGTTGAGGTCTTTGCTGCTGAGGTTTTCGCTCCGGCAGCCTTCGTGGCGGACGCTGTGCTCGACGAGGACTTCGCAGCGGATGTCGTGGAAGAGCCGGAAGCCGACTTCGTCCCGCCCGATCGCGTGACCGCCCGCTTGACGCCCTCGGTCACCACGGTGCCGAGATCGCCGATGCGATCGGCCGCGTAGTCCTGCGCGGTGTGCACCTGCTTCTGCACCGTCGGGGATTCCCATACGCGAAGCGCCGCGGATTTGATCTGCTCGTACCTGCGTCGTCCGGCGCGAGTGCCGAGAACATACCCGACCCCCAGTCCGACGACGAAGAGAACTTTGCCTTTCATGGTGCCCCCGCCCCTCGCTGCGTTCAGTCTTTGTCGGTCAGCATCTTCCAGCGTAGTGCCCGGATGCGTTCGGCTGCCTTACGGGCATCCGGTACCACCGAAGCCAGCCCGGTGCCCGCGATCCACGAACCGGTGACTTCGAGTCCGTCCACTTTCTCGACGGCCTTTCGCACCGCGTCGATGCGCTCCCGTTCCCCCTCCGCGGCAACGGGAATGCTGTTGACCCAGCGCACCACGTCCGACGCGACGACACTAGATTCCGAAATCGGAATATTCAAGAGGGTTGACACATCGGCGAGTGCGCGCGAACGGATGCCGGCGGCATCCAACCCCTTCAGCGGACTCGGCGACCCCGCCCTGCCGTACGACAACCGGAGCACATGCCTTCCGGCTGGAAGCTGTTCGGCCACCCACGGCCACTTCGCCGTCACGTGGGTCAGCGCCTTCGCCGCGACCTCGCCCTCCGGCACGGTCTCGGCGACGAGCATCCCTGTGCCACGTGGCGCCGCGTCGAGCCGATCGTCGTCGACGACGAGGGTGACGATGTCGACGGACGACGCCTGCGGCCACCCGAGATCCCCGAGCGGCGCCAGCGATTCGGATGCCTGACCCAGCAACCGCAGTGCGGCATCCGCCGGAACCGCCAGCAGCACCTCGTCGGCGTCGAGCACACCGCCGTCGGAGAGACGAACCCGCCAGAGGCCCGGCCGCGGTGGCGCGGCGTCGCCATCGTCGGCACCGAAGACCTCATCGATCGACTCGGCGATCTGTGCTTCGACGCTCGCGTCGGCGGCAGGTGCATCCTCGGCATCGACCTCACCCGCAGGGCGCAACGCGACAACGCTCACACCGGTGAGCATCACGGCGCCGCGGGCGACGGCATCCTCGGCCAGCGCGTTGATCAGCCTCGCCATTCCACCGACGATGCCACCGACTGCTGAGCCCGCCTTCGCCGCCGTGCGAAGCGTCAGAACGCCTCCGGAGAGCGAGCCCGTCTTGGTCATCGCCTCGTTCAGTCCAGGGGCCGCAACCGTCACATCGATGTCGTACGGCGAGGCGGAGTAGACCCCGGTCGTCACGGGGGCGACGAGGTTCTCCAGCACGGCACGCCCCATTCGTCTGCGCACGAGCTTGCCGAGATTGCGCTCCCTGCCGATCTTGAGCACGGGCACCAACCGGTCGAGGTAAGCACGGAACGCCCCGCCCCATCCGACGGCGGCGATGACGTCCTCGGCCAGCGGCGAGCTCGGAATGCCCAGAATGCCCGCCTTCGGCGTCGGCACGGCGCGTCCCGGCAGCTGCAGCCACGCTCCCGCGGCCAGCGGCGCCACGACCTCGTCGGTGAGGCCGAGCTCGTCGAGCAACGCGGCCACGTGCCCGCCGCGAGTTGCGAAGCTCTCCGCGCCGGCATCCAGTCGGATGCCCGCGACTTCGTGCCGCGCGACGCTCCCGCCGAGCTCCCTGCGGCTTTCGACCACGGTGACCTCGAACCCGGGGCGTGCGATCTCGCGCGCCGCCACGAGGCCGGCCGCACCGCCGCCGATCACGACGACGCGGGTCGGATTCTCGACGACGAGCCGAGCGAGATCGCTCTCTGCGGGCCCGCTCATGCCGGAAGCCCGTGCACCAGGTCGACGATGCGGGTGAGCACGGTGGGATCCGTCTCGGGCGGCACACCGTGACCAAGGTTCACGACGTGCGACGGTGCGCTGCGACCGCGCTCCACCACGTCGCGCACGTGGGCCTCGATCACCGGCCACGGGGCATCCAGATAGGCGGGATCGATGTTGCCCTGCAGCGGCACGATGTTGCCTAGCCGTCTGCTCGCCTCGTCGAGCGGCATGCGGTAGTCGACGCCGACGACGTCGGTGCCGATGTCGTGCATGGCTCTCAGCAGTTCGCCGGTGCCCACGCCGAAGTGCACGATCGGCACATTGCGCTCCACCGGCGTGGACGAGAGCGCGTCGGATGCCCGTTCCGGGTCGGGATACGCAAGGTCCCGCACGTGCGAAAGGGCCCGCGCCGACGCGGGGGCCACGTGCCGTGTGTAGTCCTCCAGCGACAGCGCGCCGGCCCAGGAGTCGAACAATTGCGCCGCGCTCGCACCGGCCAGCACCTGCTCGCGCAGGAACGTGCCGGTGATGTCGGCAGCCCAGGTCATGAGAGCGTGCCAGGCATCCGGATCCGCGTGCATGAGCGCGCGAGCACGGATGTGATCCTTCGACGGCCCGCCCTCCACGAGATAGGCGGCGAGCGTGAACGGTGCACCGGCAAACCCGATGAGCGGAGTGTTGCCCAGCTCGTCGAGTTCCTCCACGGTGCGCCGGACTCCCTCGGCGATCGGTGCGAGAGCGTCCGGGTCGAGGGCCGGCAGCGCGGCGACGTCGGCGGCCGTGCGCACCGGGGCACCGAGCACGGGTCCCTTGCCCGGGACGATCTCGACGTCCACTCCGGCGAGCTTGAGCGGCACGACGATGTCGCTGAAGAAGATGGCCGCGTCGACGTGATGCCTGCGCACCGGCTGCAGAGTGATCTCGCTGGAGAGCGCGGGGTCGAGGCAGGCATCCAGCATCGCCGTGCTCACGCGCAGCTCACGGTACTCGGGGAGCGACCGACCGGCCTGGCGCATGAACCACACCGGCAGCACGTCGGGCCTCCGCCCGGAATACGCGGTGACCAGCGGCGAGCGGGAGGTGCGGCCATCGACGAGCGGATGCTCCGCCGCGAGTCCGCCGCGCGCCTCCCCGGCTGCGTCGGATCGGGTTGCTGCGGGTCGGGCGTCCGGCTGCGCGGGGGTGAAAGTCACGCCTTGAATTCTCACACCTGCACCTGAGCGGCTGGACGCAGCAACCCGCTAGGACCGAGCGCTACCGCTCTGCGATCGCCGTCGCTATTCGCCGAACGGCCTCCTCGGCACTGACGGAAGCGTCGAAGCGCCCCTCTTCTGTGAAGTCGAGCGGCTGCCAGCCGTGGTACCACTCCGCCATCTCCTGCGAAGAGAAGTCGTTGCGTTGCGGGCGTTGATCATGCCGCCGAACCGTCTCGTCGAAGTCGAGGTCCCACGCGAAGAAATGGGCGGCTGCCGCCTGCTCCGCCAGCCGCTGCAGCATCCGTTGATATCGATCGGCGTTGAGGAGTCCTTCGACGATCACGACCATGCCGCGGTCCAGGCCCCACGTCGCGATCGATTCGATCAAGCTGAGGTTCACGCCGTCGGCGACGTCAAGTTCACGAAGCATCTCTCTTCGAACACGGTCCTGCGGCACCACGAGACACCGTGCGCGCTCGTACCGTTCCTGCAACGCCCTGGCCACGGTCGACTTGCCCGACCCGGAGTTTCCTCGCAGAACCACCAATGTGCCAGCGCCACCCACCAGGGCAGTCTGCCGAGGGCTTCGGCCGAGTCCTTCCAGGCTCGCCTGCGGTCGCGATTATGCCCGGCCGAAGTCGTCTTCGAGTCGCGTGATGTCGTCTTCTCCGAGATAGTCGCCCAGCTGGACCTCGATGATGATCAAGGGTTCGTCTTGTTCGTTCACGATGCGGTGGGGCTGCTCGATCGCGATGGAGATGGTCTCTCCGACGTGAGCAATGACGGTGACACCATCGATGACCGAGGAGGCGGTGCCTGCCGTCACGGTCCAAACCTCGGCTCGGTGCTGGTGCGTCTGGTAGGAGAGGCGCGCGTGCGGCTTCACCTCGATGCGCTTGACCTTGAACCCGTCGCCCTCGTCGAGGATCGTCCAGGTGCCCCATGGGCGCTCGTCATGCTCTCCGATCACATGGACTCCTTTGCACTTTTGCACCGTCGGACTCGATCACCCTAGGGGCGAGCGCAGACGGATGTCGCGCAGCAGTGCCCGATAGCGTGCCGTGCTGCGGCGGACGTTGCGTGAAAGGTGTCGATTCCCCGTGGAGTCAAGGCGCGGGTACCGGGCCGTATCGAGCGTTTCCCGCGCCAGTGGTCACGGCCCAGTATCGGTCGCCGTAGGACCAGTGCCACCACTCGGTCGGATAGTTCACAAGTCCGGCGCCCGCGAGGGCCTTGACGAGGAGTTTCCGGTTCTCTGACGCCTCCGGTGTGAGACTAGTGGCGTCCGTGAAACAGGCGCCCGCTGAGGCCTCGGGCGTTGCATCGACCGGGCTACCGAGATAGAGGTCCCGTCCGTCGTTGTCGCACAACGTGAGATCGATCGCGGCGCCGCTGGGATGCGGTGCTACATCGGGCGGAGACACGAACCGGGCAGTGAGCGCCGACAACTCGTCTTCTGTCAGATCGGGGTTCTCTGATTCGAGTCCTTCCCAGTAGTGGCGGTAGTAGCGGCGCTGAAGTTCAGGCGGCCGGAACGCCTCCACACCGAGAAACCGAACGCCGGATGGCAGCACCTTGGCGGCCTGTTCGACCCGGGCGGCCACCTCTTCGCGTACGAACGAAAGCCGCGAATTCGTTGCCCGTTTCCTATCGGAAAAGCGCACCAGACCGATCGCTTCAAGGTCCACCGGCGGCTCACCGACATCGTCAACCGAGATACTCATCACGATCGGATCGTTCATCAGCCCAACGCGGGACACCCACCCGAGCCTAGAAGACGCAACCAGCACCCACCCGAAGGAGAGCCCCTCGGCGCACGCGCTGCGTCGTACAGGTGTAGCGAGGCCTCGCGATAGGGTTAGGGATTTATGGAGGCTTTATTCGTTTTCGATAAAACGTTCTAAAACTACTAACATGCTTCCATGCAAGCGCTCACCAACCCATACACGCCGAACGCTGGTGCCGAACCGCAGGCGGTAGTTGGCCGCGACGACCAGCTCGAGTCTTTCGACCTTCTGCTGGCGCGAATCGAGCGCGGCCGGACAGAGCAGTCGATGATCATCACAGGGCTGCGCGGCGTTGGCAAGACAGTCCTGCTCGGACAGTTCCGCGCCAAGGCTCTCGAGAGAGATTGGGTGGTTGTCGAACTCGAGGTGAGTAAGAACGACGAGAACCACTTCAGAAGCGCTCTGGCCACGAAACTGCGAGCGGCGCTGTTCGAGCTCTCCCCAAAGGCGCGGTGGACGGACCGCTTCAAGCACGCAGCATC
>DASZMW010000324.1:0-5370 GCA_035551735.1 Humibacter sp.
CGGCCGAATTCGTTAGCCGCCTCGATGACGGCGCGATATCCGGCGATGTTCGCCGTCGACGACAACACGTCCATCGTCTGAGCGCGGGAGATGCGTGGCACCGTGTCGACGGAAAGAGCGGTGATCGGCAGTGCAACGAGCTTCTCGACCATCTCGGGGTTCAAGCCGGGACTCAGCCAGGACACCAAGGTGGCGCCGCTCGCGAGGAGACTCAGTTCATCATCACTCGGCGCGTTCACGCTCAGGACGACGTCCGATCCCCACGCCGTGTTCTTGTCCACGATGCGGCCGCCGGATGCGGCATAGGCGACATCCGGATAGCTCGACGGCAATCCCGCGTCCGTTTGCACGACGACGTCGTAGCCCAGCTTCACGAGTTGCCGAACTGTCGACGGCGTGGCGGAGACCCTGGTCTCGCCGACGGCGGATTCGGCGACGATTCCGATGCGCATCCCGGTCTCCTTCGAACACTCAGCTCGATCAGTACATCAGACGGGACGCGGGCTGGGCAGGTAGGAGCAGGCATCGTGTGCCAGGATGCCTGCTCCTTGCCCACTCTGCAAAAATGCACGATATGTAAACTTGCACAACCTGCAACAGAGGTTTATTGTTGCACTGCCTGCAAGAAATTGCCCGCCAGTGTCGGCGCCCGGCCGCCGACGATCACGGCCATGGGTGCCGCGCGTGAATCTCCACTCGTCATCCGAAGGGCTCGCATGTCCACCACCACCGCTCGGGCGCAGACCTCACCGGTCCCCACGTCCGGATCGAAGCCGATCATGACGCATCGGCAGATCCTTCTCGTCATCTACGGCCTGATGGCCGGTATGTTCCTGTCGTCTCTCGACCAGACCATCGTCGGCACAGCCATCCGCACCATCGGCGACGACCTGAACGGGCTCGATCAACAGGCGTGGGTCACCACGGCCTACCTGATCACGTCGACGATCACCGTGCCGCTGTACGGCAAGCTGTCCGACATCTTCGGTAGGCGGCCGCTGTTCATCTTCGGCATCGTCGTGTTCATTCTGGGCTCGCTCTTGTCGTCGTTCTCGACCTCGATGCTCATGCTGGCGGCCTTCCGTGCCTTCCAGGGTCTCGGTGCCGGCGCCATGATGTCGCTGCCGCTGGCGATCATGGGTGACATCCTCGCCCCTCGCGAGCGTGCCAAGTACCAGGGGTACTTCTTCGCCGTGTTCGGCATCTCGACAGTCATCGGCCCGCTCGTCGGCGGCCTGTTCGCGGGTGCCAGCCAGATCCTCTGGATCTCCGGTTGGCGCTGGGTGTTCCTCATCAACGTGCCGGTCGGCATCATCGCGCTTCTGATGGTGATCGCGTTCCTGCATCTGCCCAAGGTGGCGAAGAAGGTGGCGAAGCCGCGCATCGACTGGTGGGGTGCCACGGCCGTCATCGTGGCGCTGGTCCCTCTGCTCCTCGTCGCAGAACAGGGTCGTGAATGGGGTTGGAGCTCCGCGGGTTCGATCGCGTGCTTCGTGATCGGTGCGGCGGGCATCCTCGCGTTCATCATCGTCGAGGGCCTCATGAAGGATGATGCGATCATCCCGCTGAAGCTGTTCCGCTCCGGAACCTTCTCGATGGCGACGATTCTCGGCGTGCTCGTCGGATTCGGGATGTTCGGCGCCATGCTGACCATTCCGCTCTACCTGCAGATCGTGGTCGGGCTCAGCCCGACGGCGTCCGGATTCGCGCTGATCCCGATGGTCGTTGGCCTGATGATCGCGGCACTGTCCTCCGGACAGATCACCTCACGCACCGGTCGCTATCGGATCTTCCCCATCACGGGCACGCTGTTCACGGCGATCGGCTTCGTCTTCCTCACCTTCCTGAAGTACGACAGCCCGCTCTGGTTCCTGATGATCGGCATCTTCATCATCGGCCTCGGTCTCGGCCAGCTCATGCAGACGCTCACACTGGCGAGCCAGAACGCGGTCAGGCCGACGGAGATGGGTGTCGCGAGTAGCGCCTCCACGTTCTTCCGCCAGATCGGTGGAACGCTTGGTGCGGCGATCATGCTGTCCGTGCTGTTCTCGGTGCTTCCGGCGAACATCGTGAGCGCTACGGCCGACAAGCCGACCCTCACGGCGGCGCTTGATGCTGCGCTGAACCCCACTGTCGCGACCGCCCCGGAGAACAAGGCGATCATGAAGCAGCTGTGGACTCCGATCGTCGATCCGATCGAGGCGAACGTGCAGAAGACGCTCGACACGGCATCCACTGCAGCCAAGGCCGCAGCCGACAAGGCCGTGACCGCGCAGGTCACGGCGGCGGTCGACCAGCAGGTCGCAGCTGGCGCAATTCCAGAGGCTGAAGCCTCGACGGTGATCGACCAGCAGGTCGCGGCGGCCTCGCCCGCAGCCGAGAGCGCCGCGCTGACCGCTGTCGCGAAAAAGGCCAACGCGAGTGTCGTGGACGGCCGGGTCGAAGTGAACTGGTCGAATGCGACTCAGCGCACCGCATGGGTGAAAACCCTGACGCCGACCCTGGAGAAGCAGTTCGACAAGAGCGGCTCGAAGTCGACGGCCGCGAGCGACGCGACCAGTGACACGTCATTCGTCAACGGCGCCGACCCGCGGCTGTCCAAACCGTTCATGGTCGGTTTCACCGAATCGATCGTGCTCGTCTACTGGGTCGGCTTCGGCGTGATTCTGCTGGCGTTCATCCTGACCTGGTTCTTCAAGGTGCCGCCGCTGCGCAAGACGTCGGCCCTGCAGGAGCAGGCAGACGCCGCCGGGGTGAGCGAGACCGGATCGATTCAGGTTCAGACGGCCTGATGCCTGGGCTCGGGCGGCCGATAGCGGTCGCCCGAGCCACAGGACCGGCAGAATGGAAGAACGATGACCAGCGCCCAGCAGCACTCACCCGACACCGAGACCCTGCGCGAGCGCAAGAAGCAGCAGACGCGCGAGGCGATCCACGAGGCCGCGCTGCAACTCGTCGACGGCAACGGGCTCGACGGGACGACGATCGAGCAGATCTGCCAAGTGGCCGGCGTCTCGACCCGAACGTTCTTCAACTACTACCAGTCGAAGGCGGCGGCAGCGCTGGGGCTGCCCGACCAGGCGATCTCCGACGACATCATCGCCCAGTTCAGGGCGGCGACCGGTGACCTGATCCCGGCGCTGTGCCAATTGGTGGGCGATCCCGCCGATCGGCGGATGGATCGGCACCACATGAAAGAGATCATCAGCAAGCGGCCGGAGCTCGTACCGGCCTTCACCCAATGGATGGGATCGGTGCGTGAGCAGTTCATCCAACTGGCCAGCGAGCGTTCCGTCTCGAAGGATGTCGCGACGTCTGCTGTCTCACTGGTGATGGCTGGATTCGGATTCGCGATGCACGATCAGACCCAGACGGATGCCCCGGCCGCCGACCGCCTTCTCGAGGCAGTGGACAAGATCGTCGCCGTGCGCGGCGCGAAGCTCGCGCCGAGCGAGTAGTTCCAGCGCCTGGTCAGGCCACGTCGGGGTAGAGCGCCGCCACGCCGCCGGCGAGACCGGCGCGCACGTTGCGGCTGAGCTCGTCGGCGATGATCTCGGTCTCGCCCGACTCGATGCCGTCCACGGCGATGTGTGCGATGTCGGCCGGGTCGAGCTTCGGCGCCTGAATCCCGGACGCGAGATCGGTGTCCATATAACCGACGTGGAGTCCGGCCACGCGCGTTCCGTGCCGCGCGAGCTCCTGGCGCAGCCCGTTCGTGAGCGACCACTCCGCCGACTTGGACGCACTGTAGCCTCCTGAGGCCGGCGAGCTGAACCACGAGAGCACGGACAGGATGTTGAGCAGATAGCTCTCCTCCTGCGCCATGAGTTGCGGGGCGAAGGCGCGCGTGACATCCAGCGTTCCGAAGAAGTTGGTGTCGAACTCACGACGGATGTCGCTGACGTCGCCGGTCAGAAACGCGGAGCCGGTACCGATGCCTGCGTTGTTCACGAGGATGGAGACATCCTGGGCGACTGCGGCCGCTGCCGCAATGGAGTCGAGGTCGGTGACGTCGAGGGCGAGCGGGACCACGCCCGCGAGATCGACCGACGCGGGCACGCGGGCGCCCGCGTACACGGTGACGCCGCGATCGCGCAGCTGCTGTGCGATGTGACGGCCGAGGCCGCGGTTGGCTCCGGTGACCAGTGCCGTTGAACCTTGAAGCTTCATCTGATGTGTCCTCATCCGCTGTGTTGGAATTACCAACCTAGATAGCCTGGTGCAGAACCACAACTCGGTGCGGTGATATTAACGGTTCGTGAACGTCTGTTTCATGGTCAAGATTTCTATGAACGAAACGTCCATCCTGACGTAGGCTCGCACACGTGGTCAGGTACTCAGCAGGCGACGTTCCCGTGCTCGTCCTCGATTTCGACGGCACGGTGTGCATCGGCGATGCGCCGGTGTGGGCGTACGCCGACGCCGTGATCGCCGCGATACCGGCGAACGCGCCGCGTCGCGACGATGTCGTGGCTGGCATCCGCTCGCGTCTGAGCGACTTCCTCGACGGATCGATCGACGCCGGCGTCTACGTCGACGGGTACGCCGCTGTCGCGGGCCTCGCGGCGGCCCACGTCACGAGCGCGCAGCTCGATCAGGCCTACCTGGCCAGCAGGCGCGAGCTCGCCTCGGGGGCGCTCGCGGTCTCGGCGCCGCCCGGACTCGCGTCGTTCCTGACCGGGTTCGGCGACGACATCGAGCGCGTGCTGGTGACCAACGCGCCGGCGACAGGCATCGCAGAGACGCTCGGCGTGCTCGACCTGACGAGCGCGATCGATCGGGTGGTGACGGATGCCGGCAAGCCCGCCGGCTGGGCGCGCATCCTTCCCGAGCTGCTCGCGGGGCGCCCGGCAGAGCGTCTGATGTCGGTGGGCGACATCTGGCGCAACGACCTTGCGGCGGCGGCCGATGCCGGATGCGCGACAGCCCTCATCGACCGCTTCGGGCATCGTGCCGGGCCGGCCAACCTCGTCGCGCCGCGGTTCGAGCAGCTGTACACGGGCATCCACGACTGGGCCGACGACCCGGCAGCGTTCGTCAGCGAAAACCCTCCGACCCCGGACGACGTGGCAGCAGCCGCGACGGCCGGTTGACCGATTCCCGCACGGCGTCGGTCGCCTCACACAACTTCACAGTCCTCACGCACTCACGCACCTCCCACACATGAAGGAACACGATGAAGATCGCAAAGATGAGCGTCGCGGCGGCCGCCGGTCTCGGCGTCGCTCTGACGCTCGCGCTCAGCGGCTGTGGCGCGACCCAGCAGACCACGGCGAACGGTTCGACGAGCGCCGCGTCCGCCGTCTGCGTCGGAAAGTCCGATGAGAAGGCCAAGGCGCCGACGCAGCTGACGCTGGCACTGGTTCCGTC
>DASZMW010000325.1:0-10542 GCA_035551735.1 Humibacter sp.
CCAATCCGTTCGAGGGTGACGGCGGCGGACCGGAGAACATCCAGCGGATGCTCGACGAGCACGGCATCGACGCCATCATCGCGATCGGTGGCGAGGGCACCCTCACGGCGGCGCGACGCCTCGTCGACGAGGGCGGCATCAACGTGATCGGCGTGCCGAAGACGATCGACAACGACCTGGCAGCCACCGACTATTCGTTCGGCTTCGACACCGCGGTGGAAATCGCCACAGAGGCGATCGACCGCCTGAGAACGACGGCCGAATCACACCAACGCTGCATGATCGTCGAGGTGATGGGCCGCCACGTCGGGTGGATCGCGCTGCACTCCGGTATGGCTGGGGGAGCGCACGCCATCCTGATCCCGGAGCATCCGCAGTCCATCGACCAGATCTGCGAGTGGGTCGAGAGCGTACGCGACCGAGGACGTGCTCCCGTGATCGTCGTCTCCGAGGGATTCCACCTCGACACGATGGAGGGCGCGCACTCCCACAAGGGCCTCGACGCGTTCAACCGGCCGCGGCTCGGCGGCATCGGAGAGCTGCTGGCGCCCATCGTCGAGGAGCGCACCGGCATCGAGTCGCGTGCCACGGTGATCGGTCACATCCAGCGCGGCGGGGTGCCGAGCGCCTACGATCGCGTGCTCGCCACGCGCCTGGGAATGGCATCCGTCGACGCCGCTCAGACCAAGCAGTGGGGCTCGATGGTTTCGCTCAGGGGAACGGATGTCGAGATCGTCTCGATCGCCGACGCCACGGGCGGGCTCAACACGGTGCCCGACTACCGCTATGACGAGGCAGCATTGCTGTTCGGCTGATGCAGATCGCGACGAGTCGGGCGCCGAAGGAGACGCTCGAATCCGGCATCAGCCGGCCGATGACGATCGAAAATGCCGCAGAACGCCCAGATTTGGCTATGCTGGCCACTACTACTCAGCCCCCCAGAGGTGGGGGACGATTGCGGGGCTGGCTGGAACCCGACCAGTGGAGTACCTGTGGGCCGTCATAGCTCGAACGATCGACCAAGCGGATGGAACGCCGCATTCAAGCCGTCCCAGCAGCGAATCGACGACCATTCGGCACCATCCGATCCCTCATTCGCGGCACAGCAGGAACCGGCTCCACGCAAGCGGAGGTCCAGGCACATCTGGATCATTGCAGGCGGCGTCGCCATCGTGCTGATCGTCACCGGCTGCGTGGCGTGGACGAAGAACGTGTTCAACCCGGTGCTGCCTGCCGCCGCATGGGCGCAGACCTGCGAACCGACGCAGCTTCGCGTCGTCGCCGACCCGTCGATCGCCGACGCCCTGCGCAAATCCGCGAAGGGATTCGACGCGACGACACCGTGCGTGAACACCACGGTGCGTAGCGAGAAGTCCGCAGACACGGCCTCAACCCTTGCGACCGGAGCAGACCCGAAGGCGGATGTCTGGGTTCCCGACTCTCCCGCGTGGGAGCAGCGCATGCAGGTGCTTTCGTGGTCCCTCATCAGGAAGGCGCCGACGGTCGACTTCGGCCCATCGATCGCTTCGAGCCCCCTCGTCTTCGCGACGCCGTCGCAGAACGCCGATGCACTCGACAGCGTGAAGCTGCAATGGAGCACGATCGCAGCAGGGGATACCCCTGCGCTGCTTCCGGAGCCTGCGCAGAACGGGTCGAGTCTTGCCGCGCTCGCCGAGATCAAGGCGACGGCGAACCCCCGTGACTCGCTGGCCTTTTCGCGAGACATGATCGAGTTGGGCAAGACCATTCCGGCGACCGTCGGAGACGCATTCAGCACTGCGGAGAAGGCGAAGTCGCCAACCGTGGTGATCACGACCGAGCAATCGGTCGTCGCCCAGAACGAGCAGTCTCCCGAACACCAGTTCTTCGCGCTGTACCCGCGTGACGGCACGGTGAGCGTGTCGTATCCCTTCGTGCGGGTCGCAGGGCCGACGTCGGGCGACGACAAGAAAGACGTCCTGATCACGGCGCTCGAGAAACAGTTCTCCACCGACTCGCGCACCCTCGCGGCATCCGGATTCCGCACTGCGAGCGACGCCGGATTCGTGGCGAAGGGTGTCGTGGCCAATGCGCCTAAGACACGAGCTGCGCTCGACGGGGGCGCCCAAGTCGGGCTCCTGCAGAGTTGGTCGGCCATCACGGTTCGATCGCGAGTGCTCGTCGTCGTTGACACGTCGGGATCGATGACGGATGACGCGGGCGGGCTCAGTCGAATAGCGGTGTTCCAAGATGCTGCGAAAGGCATGCTGCAACTGATGCCGCCCCAGACCGACCTGGGCGTGTGGACCTTCTCGACCAACCAGGTCGGCAGCCAGCCATGGGCGCAACGATCCCCGATCGCTCCGCTCGACAATGCGGCGCATGCCGCGCAGGTCTCCAACGTCTTCAACTCCATGGAGAGCTTGGTCAACGGCGATACCGGGCTCTACGACACCGTCTTGGCCGCCGAGCAGACCGTGCGCAAGGGCTACGACCCGCACATGATCAACTACGTGCTCGTCATCACCGACGGCAAGAACGACAATCCGGGCGGCGGGATCGGTCTGCCCGACCTGATCTCGAAGCTGAAGGCGCAGAACGACCCTGACCAGCCGGTGCCCGTGATCATGGTGGGCATGGGGCCAGACACCGACGTGTCGGCCATGTCGCAGATCGCGAACGCCACTGTCGGGGCGGTCTACACGGCCGAGCAGCCGCAGGACCTCAGCAACGTTCTCGTGAGCGCGCTGGCAGACCGCACCTGCCGCCCCTACTGCTCCTGAATCTCGCGGTCAGTCCGCACGCTTCAGCACGTCGAGCAGCCATGCCAGTTCGAACGCGCGCTCGCGCCATGCGTTGTAGCGTCCGCTGACGCCACCGTGGCCGGCCGACATCTCGGTCTTCAGCAGCACCGGGGCACCGGCCTCGCGCAGGCGTGCCACCCACTTCGCAGGCTCCACGAAGAGCACTCGCGTGTCGTTCAGGCTCGTGACGGCGAGGATGCGCGGGTAGGCGGCATCCGTTCGCACGTTCTCGTACGGCGTGTACGACTTCATGTAGGCGTACACGCCGGCGTTGTGCAGCGGATCGCCCCACTCATCCCACTCGATGACGGTGAGCGGCAGGTCGGGATCGAGGATGCTCGTGAGTGCGTCGACGAACGGGACGTCGGCCAGGATGCCCGCGAAAAGCTCGGGCGCCAGGTTCGCCACAGCGCCCATCAACAGTCCACCAGCGCTGCCACCCTCGGCGACCAGCCGGTCGGGCTTCGTCCATCCCGTCTGCACGAGGTGACGAGCGCAGGAGACGAAATCGGTGAACGTGTTCCGTTTGTTCGTCAGTTTGCCGTCTTCGTACCAGTGTCTGCCGAGCTCGCCGCCGCCGCGCACGTGGGCGATGGCGAACACGACGCCGCGGTCGAGCAGTGACAGGCGAGCGACGGACATGGCCGGGTCGATGCTGTGCTCGTACGATCCGTAACCGTAGAGCTCGAGGGGCGCGGGGGTGCCCGGTGTGACGAGATCTCGTCGGTAGACCAGCGAGATCGGCACCAGTGTGCCGTCGTCGGCCGTCGCCCATTCACGGCGCTGCTCGTAGGCATCCTGGTCGTAGCCGCCGAGGATCGGCTGGCGCTTCAGCAGGCGGAGCTCGCCGGGCTCGTCGTCGTGCGGTGGCACCCAGTCGTAGACGGTCGATGGAGTGAGGAGCGAGCCGTATCCGAGGCGCACGGTCGGCTGGTTCCACTCGGGGTTGCCTGCGGTGCCGACGGTGAACAGCGGCTCCTCGAACTCGAGTTCCGCGACGTCGCCGTAGCCGGCATCCGTGAGCGGCAGCACGGCGACGCGGGAGAGCGCATCCCGTCGGTATTCGACGACGGCACGGGATGCGAACGCATCGACCGATTCCAGCCGAACGCCCGGCCGGTGCGGAAGGATGATGCGTCGCTCGCCCCGCGGATCGGCGGCCGCGACGTCGACCAGCTCGAAGTCCTGTGCGCCGTCGTTGTGCACGATCAGCAGCCTGTCCTCGCCGGCAACGACCGCGTGCTCGACCTCGTACTCGACGCCCTCGGCTCGCGGCCAGACCGTCTGCGCCGCCGCGGTCGGGTCGGACGCCGGGATCAGACGGGACTCGCTCGTGATCGACGACCCGATGCCGATCTCGATGTACGCGCGACTGCGCGTGATTCCGACTCCCACCCAGAAGCGTTCGTCACCCTCGTGATGTACGACGACGTCGGCGGAGCGGTCCGTCCCCAGTTCGTGTCGCCAGATGGTGTCTGGTCGCCACGCGTCGTCGACGGTGGCGTAGAACGCGTGCCGGCCGTCGGGCGAGAGAACGGCGCCGGCCGACGTGTCAGGCACCTCGTCGGAGAGGTCGGTGTTCGTTGCGAGGTCGCGCACATGCAGCGTGTAGCGCTCGTCGCCGACCGTGTCGACGGCGTACAGCAGCCGGCTCCCGTCGGTGCTCACATCGAACGTGCCGAGCCGGAAGAAGTCGTGCCCCTCGGCCTCGACGTTGGCGTCGAACAGAACCTGCTCATCGGGCAGTGCCGGCGTCGCGGGCTCGACGTCGGCAACGGTCGGTGGAGTCCAATCGTCATCGGAGGCGATGGGAGCACGGCACTGCACGCCGTATTGCCGCCCCTCGAACGACCTCGAGTAGTACCACCAGCCACCCTCCCGCACCGGAACGGAGAGGTCGGTCTCCTTGGTGCGCGACTTGATCTCGTCGAAGATGCGCTCCCGCAGAGGTTCGAGGTGCGAGGTCTGGGCATCCGTGTGCGCGTTCTCCGCCGTCAGGTGGGCGATCACGGCCGGGTCGTCCTTGTCACGCAGCCACTCGTAGGGATCCTCGACGGAGTCCCCGTGGTGGGTGCGTGTGAAGGGCACCTTCTTCGCGACGGGAGGCACGGGGAATGCTGGCTCGGACATGCCACAACGCTATCGGCGCTGACGCGAGGGTGAGGCATTCCACTGCCAGGGCAGACGGTGCCAGGCTGGAGGTGGTGCGGCAGAGTCGCTCCAGCCGAGACGACGAGGAGACGTGCATGATCAGAGCCGTTCGGTACGAGCGTTTCGGCGGCCCGGAGGTGCTCGACGTGGTCGAGGTCGAGCCGCCGCATCCTGGACCCGGCGAGGTGCGGGTCGACGTGATCGTCGCCGGGCTCAACCCGGCCGACTACAAGATCTTCGACGGCACGGGCGCAGATCGTCACGGTGTCTGGCCACCGGCGGGGGTCGGGCACGATTTCGCGGGCATCGTCGACGAGGTGGGCGAGAACGTGACCCGATTCGCTGTCGGCGACCGTGTCTATGGAGGCAAGCGCGCCGATGCAATCGCTGATTTCGTGACGATCCACGAGGATGACCTGCTGCTGCCGTTGCCGGAGGGCTTGAGCCTCGATACGGCGGGCGCTTTGGCGATTGCCGGGCGCACTGCCTCGGCGGGGATCGACCGGCTCGCTGTGACGGCCGAGGACACTGTGCTCATCGGGGGAGCCGCGGGCGGCGTCGGCGTCATCGCCGCGCAACTCGCGCTGCTGCGCGGAGCCGTGGTGATCGGCACGGCGAGCGACGCGAACCACGACTTCTTGCGCGAGCTGGGCATCATCCCCATCGTCTACGGCGACGGGCTCGTCGACCGGATCAGAGAGGCGGCGCCAGACGGCATCACGGCCGCGTTCGACACGCACGGCGGAACCGAGACGATCGACGCCGCTCTCGAGTTGGGGGTGTCGATCTCCAGGGTCAACACGATCGCAGCCCGCGGCTATCGCGATGCCGAAGGCGCAGGCAGCGTCGATTGTTCACGCGACGATCTCGCCACCCTCGGAGCGCTCATCGCGGCCGGTGAGGTGACGGTTCCTATCGACTCGGTGTATCCGATCGAGCGCGCAGCGGAAGCATACGAGTACCTGATGGCCGGCCATGTGCGTGGCAAGGTGATCGTCGTCACGCGCTGACGCGGGCGGGGACTCCGCCCTGCACGGCTTTGTAGCCTTGAACCATGACGGACATCCCCCAGCGCACCCTCATCGACGGCACGACGATTCCCGCGATCGGCTTCGGCACGTATCCGCTTCGCGGAGAGGAGGGCGAACGCACCATCGCCCAGGCGATCGGCATCGGGTACCGCCTGCTCGACACCGCCGTGAACTACCGCAACGAGGATGCGGTCGGACGCGGGCTGCGGGCATCCGGCCTCGATCGCAGCGAACTGATCGTGCAGACCAAGATCCCCGGCCGCCACCATGGCTATGACGAGACGCTGGCCTCGTTCGAGGTGTCGCGACGTGCTCTCGGCGTCGACACGATCGACGTGTACCTGATCCACTGGCCGAACCCCAGCGTCGACAGGTACGTCGACACGTTCAAGGCCATGATCGACCTCCGCGATCGCGGTCTGGTGCGCACGATCGGCGTCTCCAATTTCACGCAGGAGTTCCTGACCAGGTTGCAGCGCGAGACCGGCGAACTGCCCGCCGTGAACCAGGTCGAGCTGCATCCGTATTTTTCGCAGGAGTCGCTGCGCGCGTTCCACGAGGAGCACGGCATCGTCACTCAGGCGTGGAGCCCGCTCGGCAAGAACTCGCCAGTATTCTCGGAGCAGGCCGTCACGCAGGCCGCGGCCGCTCACGGAGTCACCCCTGCGCAGGTGGTGCTGCGCTGGCACGTGGAGATCGGCTCGGTGCCCCTGCCCAAGGCGAGCAGTGCAGAGCGTCAGCGCGAGAACATCGACATCTTCGGCCCTTCGACAGGCTCAGGACAGGCTTTCGAGCTGACGGGCGACGAGGTCGCAGCGATCACCGCGCTCGCCCGTGAGAACGGTCGGCTGTTCGGCGGCGACCCGAATCACCACGAGGAGCAATAGCGGCGACGCTCAACGAATCCAGGCTGGGCCACAATGGTCGTCATGGATGCCGAGCCGAACGATCTCGAGGATGTCCGCGACGTCGCGTCGCGATTCGACGAGCGAGCGTCGCACTACGACGACTCCCAGATGCACCGTGAGCTCGCCGCGCGAGTGGCCGGGTTCGTCCATCTCGACGGCGTCGACCGCGTGCTTGATGTCGCAACGGGAACGGGACTCGTACTCCGCGCGCTGCCGAGCTCGACAGAGCGCGGCCTGGTCGGCGCCGATGTCTCGCCCGGCATGCTCGACGTCGCCAGGCGTGCGGCTCCGGGAGCCGAGTTCGTGCTCGTCGATCCGGAGCCGCCGCTTCCATTCGCCGACGGCTCGTTCGACCTGATCACGTGCGTGACCGGGTTGCACCTCATGCCGAACCTTCCGACAGCCCTGCAGGACTGGCGTAGGTTGCTGACGCCGAGCGGGCGGATCGTCGTCGCGACGTTCAGCACGTCGACGCGAAATCCGGGGCACGGCAGTTATCCGCATCGCCTGTCGTTGATCGGCACGCCGGAGGCGATGAGAGATCTGGCGGCCCCGGCCGGACTCAGGGTGGCGCGCACTGAGCTCTGGACATACGCCGAACCGTTCGACGTCTGTCTGCTGGTGGAGCTCGCGCACGTGGCGTGACGCTCTGCCAACGGCGTCCGATTCGCCATCGCGTGTCGGGCGTGCGGCGCATAATGGCGGGATGATCACGACGGAGCTGGCGCGCGAGCTGCGCGATCGCGGCCTGGCCTGGCATCCGGCGTCCGGCGACGAGTTCGTCATCGACTCCGGCGAGTTCGATGGCGAGACGTTCACGGTCAGCGACATGACGATCGAGCCGCACGAGTTCGACACGGGCACCATTCTCGGGTTCAACGGCACCACCGAATGGGCGCTCGACTCGGTCGCCGTGGAGAACGCGCTGTGGCTGCCGAGAGAAGACCAGCTGCGCATCTTGTTAGGCGGCACCTTCGCGTCGCTCACCAGAACGGATGCCGGCGACTTCGTCGTCGAGACCGTGCGTGACGACGTGCGATCGCGTTTCGACGCCGCCGACGCCGAGACCGCGTACGCGCACGCCGTGCTCGCGCTGATCGGCCAGGCGACAGCCGACGCCACGACGTGATCCCGAGCGGATCGGCCCTCAGAGCGCGGCGAGGGCGTCGCGCGTGATCTCGCCGATCGATGTGCAGCCTGCCAGTCCCATCGTGAGGTCGAATTCGGCCAGGATGTTCCGCAGCACCTCGCGCGCTCCCGCCTCGCCTCCTGCGGCGAGCCCGTACACGTAGGGGCGCCCGATTCCCACCGCGGCAGCACCGAGCGCCAGAGCCACGAAGACGTCCGCGCCGCCGCGCACTCCGCTGTCGAACAGCACCGGCAGTTCGCCGCTGACTGCCTCGACCACACCGGGCAGGGCATCCAGCGCGCCGATCGCACCGTCCACCTGCCTGCCGCCGTGGTTCGAGACCACGAGGCCCGCGACTCCATGCTCGAGCGCGCGCCTCGCGTCGTCGGCGTGCAGCACCCCCTTCAGCACGATGGGCAGCGACGTGATCGACCGGAGCCAGGCGAGGTCCTCCCAGGTCAGGGTGGGGTCGGCGAAGACGTCGAGGAAGGTCTCGACGGCGGCACGGGGAAGCGGGGAGCGCAGGTTCTGGGCGAGCGAACCCGGCGCGCGCGACGACATCTCCACCAGCGTGCGCACCGCCTGCGGCGTGATGCGCGGTCGAGCGCGCTCCGAGCCGTTGGCGACGCGCTCTGCGACCAGTCGCATGAAGACAGGATCGCTCGTGTACTGAGCGATGCCCCTGCCCCTCGCGAACGGCAGGTAACCGAGGTCGAGGTCGCGCGGGCGCCAGCCGAGCAGGTGGGTGTCGAGCGTGACGACGAGTGCTTCGCAGCCGCACATCTCCGCGCGGCGAACGAGGCTCTCGGTCAGCTCCCGCGATGAGCTCCAGTAGAGCTGGTACCAGGCGGAGGCATCCGGGATGGCCGCCGTCACCCGTTCCATCGGCGTTGAGGCTTGGGTCGAGAGCATGGCCGGGATGCCGAGGCTCGCGGCCGCCCTCGCAGCGCCGATGTCAGCATCCTGATGAGCAAGGTCGAGCACGCCGATCGGCGCCAGGTACAGCGGTGTCGGCCTGCGCCTCCCCAGCAGGTCGATGCCGAGATCGCGGGTGCCGACATCCCTCAGCACCCGCGGCACGATGCGCTGCTTGGCGAAAGCCCTGCGGTTGGCGCTCGCCGTGCTCTCCAGTCCCGCCGACCCAGCGACGTACGCGAACGCATCCTTCGACATGGCCCGCTTCGCTGCGCGCACCAGCCGCTGGTACGCGACCGGCACCTTCGGCATCGTGCCGACGACACCGTCGAGGTAGATCGTGGTCTGCGTCTCGCGCCCCGGCGCGACGGATGCCCGCCGCGCCGGGTCCTGCTCGTTCGCCCTCGTCATCCGGTCAGACTAAGCGCCGACGTGCCTGGCGCGCGTCGTGGCGGAACGCGTCGAGTTGACCGTGCCAGCTACACATGTGACGATCGTCGTGACCTTAACGGATCGTGTACTCGGGGAGAACGCCCGGTTGCGCATCAGCTCCGGCCGTGCCGGGGTCTGGCGAGGTTCGTGCCTGTCCCTTCTTCGAGAAAGACGTCGGTGGAGTTCACCCTGATCGTCGTGCTGGTGATTGCACTGGCACTGTTCTTCGATTTCACCAACGGCTTCCACGACACGGCGAATGCCATGGCGACGCCGATCGCGACCGGTGCCATGCGTCCCAAGGTGGCTGTGGCCGTCGCGGCAGTGCTCAATCTGGTGGGCGCTTTCCTCTCCACCGAGGTTGCCAAGACGATCTCGAGTGGTCTGATCAAGGAAGGCAGCGGTGGCGTGCTGATCACGCCGACCATGATCTTCGCTGGACTGGTCGGGGCGATCATCTGGAACCTGATCACCTGGCTCTACGGTCTGCCGTCGAGTTCGAGTCACGCGCTCTTCGGCGGCCTGATCGGTGCGGCGATCGTGGGTGCAGGCTTCGGATCGGTCGACTATGTCGTGCTGCTCGACAAGGTGATCCTGCCCGCTGCGCTCGCACCGATCACCGCGGGGTTCGTCGCCTACTGCGCCACGAAGCTTGCCTACGCCATCACGCGCAGGTACGACGGCCTTCCAGACGGGCGGGCAGGGTTCAGGTTCGCGCAGATCTTCTCGTCGTCTCTGGTCGCGCTCGCGCACGGCACCAACGACGCTCAGAAGACGATGGGCGTGATCACCCTGGTGCTCATCTCGGCCGGGGTGCTGTCGCCGGGGTCGAACCCACCTGTGCTCGTCATCACGGCCTGCGCGCTCGCCATCGCGATCGGTACGTACACGGGTGGATGGCGCATCATCCGCACGCTCGGTAAGGGCCTCACCGACGTGAAGCCCGCTCAGGGCTTCGCAGCCGAGACCAGCACGGCGGCCACGATCTTGGCCTCCTCGCACCTCGGGTTCGCTCTCTCGACGACGCAGGTGGCATCCGGGTCGGTGATCGGCTCCGGTCTCGGCCGCCGCGGCTCGAGCGTGCGCTGGGGCACAGCGGGCCGCATCGGTCTCGGCTGGCTTATGACGCTGCCCGCTTCGGCGGTCGTCGGCGCGATAACGGCGTTCATCGGGCTGCTCGGTCCGGTCGGCGT